>JBAXBR010000011.1:0-30900 GCA_037141855.1 Actinomycetota bacterium
TTGCTGTGCTCAAAAACATTTGACGATGCAATTTTTGAAGAACTCTTCTTGGCCAAGTACGGCCTGAAAAAGGAAGAGATGGTCAAGATGAACATCAAGGGCGCGTTCCAAATTTGGATGAAGGACGGCTCGTTCCACGAAATCGATTTGAAGGAATGTCATCAGTGGACTCGTGAAGGTTGCAAAACCTGCCCAGACTTCGCTGCAGAACACGCTGACATTTCAACCGGCGGAATTGGCGAAGACAACGCATGGACCCTGTGCGTTGTGCGCACCGAACTTGGTGAAGAAGTAATGAACCGCATGATTAAAGACGGCAGCGTCATTGCTCGTCCTGCAGAAACCGATGCAACTGCAATGAAGTTGTTGAAGTTGCTCAGCACCGTAAGTCGCAGGCGCTGGCCGGCAACTGCACACCCTGCCCCACTCGTTGGTGTTCCGCCACCGAAGAAAAAGGCAGACGGTTCCGCACCAGCCGCCCACTAACTATTTCTTTGCGAGGCGCACTGCTTTCGTAAACACATCGTTCAGCATTTTCTCAGTCAGTTTTCCTGTGAACGTATTTTGCTGACTTGGGTGATAGCTACACACCAACGTGTACTTGCCCGCATCCACCACCACACCATGACCGAACTTTGGTCGTGGCTTAACACCTAATTGATCGCACGCTGCTTTCAGCGCAATTGATCCGAGACACACAATCACTTTTGCGTTTGTAAGTAACTCAAGTTCGCGCTGTAAATATGGTGCGCACTTTTTCTCTTCAGCAGGAGTCGGCTTGTTCTGTGGCGGTGCGCAACGAACGGCAACGGTTACCCATGCACCAGTTAATTGCAAACCATCATTTCGGTTTTCCGATGCCTTCTGATTTGCAAGTCCTGCTTTATGCATTGCCCGAAACAGCCATTCGCCGCTTCTGTCGCCAGTAAAAACTCGCCCAGTGCGATTCGCGCCGTGTGCGCCAGGTGCAAGTCCAAGCACAACAATTCGTGCGCCTGGGTCGCCAAAACCCGAAACGGGCTTGCCCCAATATTCTTCGTCTTTGTATGCGGCACGTTTTTCGACAGCAACTGTTCGACACCACTTCACCAACCTCGGGCAGCGTTCACAATCGTGAATTTCTTGTTGCAAAACACGAAGTGCCCGTGCATTAGTGGTCTGAGATGGCGTCGTCACTGCAAGGCACGATAGTTTGGAAAGTAACTCATGGCACGCCCAACGAAAAACTCACCGACATTGATCTTGATGGTTCGGCATGGTCGCACGCCAACAACAGGAAAAGTGCTTCCTGGCAGAGCCGCTGGGCTACACCTCGCCGATTCAGGCAAGGCCGAAGCCGAAGCGGTTGCCAAGCGCATTGGTGAAATCAAGGGCGTGTCTGCTGTGTATGCATCACCGCTCGAGCGTGCTCGCGAAACCGCAGCACCAATCGGCAAAATTCTTGGTCAAAAAGTTCAGATTCATAAGGGCCTGCTTGAGTGCGACTTTGGCGACTGGACTGGTGCACAACTAACTGCGCTGATGAAGAAGCCAGAGTGGGCAACCGTGCAAAAAGCACCAAGCACCTTCCGCTTCCCACATGGCGAAAGCTTCACCGAAATGCAGCAGCGCATGGTCAGCGCTCTCGATGACATTCGCGCAAAACACCCAGGCGGAATTGTGGTGTGCGTTTCGCATGCCGACCCAATCAAAGCCGCGGTTGCTCATGCGATGGGCACGCACATTGACTTGTTTCAACGAATCGTTATCAGCACATGCTCAGTTTCTGCAGTTGCCTATTCACCAAGCGGACCAGTAGTGCTCACCGTTAACTCAACGGGCGGATCGCTCGCCGATCTGCGTCCTTCCTGAACTGAATTTCTCATGAGTGACTTTTACGAATTCGACGAGACCGACGCCTTCACTACTGGCGCTCTCGGACAACCAGGTCAGCGCACATTCGTTATCCAAGTGCGAGCCGACAGCAGTCGCTTCACCATGAAGTGCGAAAAGCAACAAGTTGCCGCACTGTCGCAATACATTCGCCAGTTACTTGCCGATGCACCAGATGTTCGCGAGCGACCGATGGATGAAATGTTGCAACTGTCGAGCCCTATGGATGTGAACTTCACCATTGGCACCGTTGGCATTGCATACGACCCGCGCAACGACCGCATGGTTATTCAAATTGAAGAACTTGTTCCGTTCGACGAAAACGAAGAGCCAATCATGGACGCCGAAGTCACTCGCATTCGCATGCAGATCACACGCGGACAGGCAGTTGCATTCTGCGACCATGCAGACGAAGTAGTTGCAGCCGGTCGACCACCGTGCATTTTCTGTGGACGGCCAATGAATATTGATGGGCACATGTGTCCGCGAATGAACTGATTCCCAAGAACGAACTCGTTCAACTGTTACAGCAGGGCGAGATGGAACTCGTTTCGCGCATGCCCTACAGCAGCAATGCCACGTTTCTTGTGAACATCACTTCGGGCGATGCTCAATGCCAAGGCATCTACAAACCATTAAAAGGTGAACGCCCGCTGTGGGATTTCGAGCCTGGCCTGCACAAACGCGAAGTGGCTGCTTACGAACTGTCGGAAGCAATGTCTTTAGACATTGTTCCGCCAACTGTTCTGCGCGACGGACAATTTGGCGAAGGCTCGGTGCAGTTCTTTGTGAACGCTGTACTAGACGAGCACTACTTCAGCATCTACGAAAACCGTCCGGAATTGCACAACCGCTTGCGCGCAATGTGCGCATTCGACATTGTTGCCAACAACACCGATCGCAAGGGTGGGCATTGTTTGCTCGATACCCAGCAACGCGTGTGGGCAATTGATCATGGCGTGTGCTTTGCCGCAGACTTCAAACTGCGCACGGTTATTTGGGAATTCGGTGGCGAAGAACTACCACAGGAATTACGCGACGTCATTGAGCCCCTCGTTGAATCGGTTCCACTGAATGTGTCGGCTCTTCTCACCAGCGACGAAGTGTTTGCGCTGCAGGAGCGCGCGCAATGGATCTGCGAAGGCGGCGCCTTCCCCATTGACAAAACCGGCTCGCGCTACCCGTGGCCACTGGTGTGAGCGAATCTCAGCACGACCTCATTAACAGTGCAGATCTCGACGGGCTCGTTCGCCTCATTGACGACTACTGCGAAACACGCAGCTGGCACGACCTGCTTGGCTTACGCGATGCATGCAAGGCAGCTGTTGCCAACGGTCGCCAAGTGTGGCCAGCCTCAACACTTGCCGAATACCGGCTCGCACTGCTTGCGCCTGCAGAAATAGCCGTGCAAGTTGTCGGCGAAGCGGCTGGACGTTTCACTATGGGCCCGCTAACGGAAGTGATTGCCCAGAATCACCAGTGGTCAGAACTCAGCGAGTTTCTTCAGCCATCACCTACTTCTACTTACATTGCACACGAATGTGGAATCCGAGGCCAGAGCGTTGACGGCGAACTCTTCCCCGCACTTGAGTCGCCGTGCTCACTGCTGCCAATAGAAGCGAACTACGCACTCGCCGAATACCACGACAACGAAGCAAAATTCCCTACTCCGGTAATTCCCGAAATGGGGAACGCAATTGCTGTTCCTGCTTCATTGGCAAACGTTGTTGACGACTCCGAGGCGTCAACTGCATTCCATCAACTGGTTGACGCGTGGACCACACAGTCCAACGGCGACCTACGCATCTCGTGTGTCGAAGGTTCGGTGCTCGACGCATTAGCCACACTGGAAATCACTGAAGCACGACTGTCGTTGCTCACTTCCGACGAAGTTCTCGCCTGGCTTACTTGGGCAGGAGCAAGCGGTGGCGCCCATGGCAGAAGGCGTGGTAACGCATTAGGTCGCGATGCTGCGTGGTGGACCATCGCAGCCCTCACCGGGCAGACATCACGATGGCCACTGGGTAACGATGACTTAGAAACCTCAGTGAACTCACTGCAGTGGTTCTGGTGGGATGCAAACGAACCAACTACAGGTTGGAACGTTCAACTATGCGTGCATCATGCTGACCGAAATCGCTCGTGGGCATTCATGCTTACCGACATGCCTTGACAGCCAAAGCACCACCTGTGTAACACTAAGCAGACATTGCCGTTCGCTCGGCCACCCGTACACATCTTCCCCGTCAGCAACATTCAAAGGGGAAACATGACAACAACCGAGTCAACCGACTTCACAAAACTAGGAGCGACAATGGGCGAACAACTTCAGGATCGCAAGGATCTTCCTGCCACGGGCAACGATCTCATCCAGCTAGCCGACCGAATCGACGCCAATTTTTCACAGGTTCGCACACAGTTCAACCGCGTCGAATATCAATTCATCAACATTGAAAACCGTTTCATTTCAATTGACGCCAAATTCATTGAGATCGACAAACGATTCAACGTCCTGGAATCAAAGATTGACAAACTGCCCGGAAGACTCTCCCGTCAGATTTTTGCCGCAGTGGCCTCGTTCACTGGAATAATCGCGGCAGTTGTTGCCGTGACTATGCAGGTAATGAATTAGCCGCGTGACTTAAGCAGCTCGATGAGCTGTGGCAACACTTTGTGAACGTCGCCAACAATGCCAAGGTCTGCAACACCGAAAATTGGTGCTTCCTTGTCCTTATTAATAGCGATGATGTTCTTGGAGCCCTTCATGCCCACCATGTGCTGGGTTGCACCCGAAATACCGGCAGCAATGTAGACGGCTGGTTTTACAACCTTGCCCGTCTGACCAACTTGGTAGCTGTAAGGAACCCAGCCGGCGTCAACAATTGCGCGTGATGCACCAGGTGCACCCTTCAACAACTTGGCAAGGTCTTCAACGAGTGAATAGCTGCCTGCTTCGCCAAGACCACGGCCGCCCGAAACAACGATGTTTGCTTCGTCCAACTTTGGTCCAGTGCTTTCTTCAACGTGCACTGCAGTAACGCGTGCTGCACCTGTTGCGCCAGTGTCTGGCACCGATGCTGCAACAACGCTTGCTGCTGCTCCGCTCGCTGACTCTGCAGCAAAGCTCTTCGGACGGAATGACACCAAGTGTGGGCCTTCGCCGGTGAATGCAGTGTTGACAAGTGTGTTGCCACCAAAGATTGGTGTGGTTGCAACTACACCGTCAGCCGAATCGGCGATGTCGGTGTTGTTGGTGAGAACCGTGCGGTTCAGCTTCACAGACAAACGTGACATCACGTCGCGACCTTCGTAGTTCTGCGGGAACATGATGACCGATGGTGAATCTCCACCGTCGATGATTGCTTTCATTGCTGCAGACACTGCTGGTCCAGGCAACTTGCCAGCGAGATCGCCGGTTGCGTACACCTTGGTTGCGCCGAACTCGCCGAGTGCGCCAGCAACCGCTGATGCGTCTCCGCCAATGAATGCTGAAACGTTTGAAGAAAGTGAACGTGCCTTGGTGAGCAGTTCAAGAGTTCCTGTTGTTGGTGCGCCACCTGCGGCTTGCGCGAATACCCAAATGCTGTTGATTGCCATGATGTTTTACCTCAGATCACTTTCAGGTTTTCAAGGAATGAAACAATTTTGTTAAATGCATTGCCGTCGTCTTCAATAACTTCGCCGGCTTGACGTGCTTCTGCTTGTGTTACAGCAACAACTTTTTGTCCTGCACCAGCCCAACCAGTTGGCGTTACGCCAAGGTCGCTTGCAGTGAAGGTGTCAATTGGCTTTGACTTTGCAGCCATGATGCCTTTGAAGCTTGGGTAACGCGGCTCAACAACACCAGCGGTCACGCTGATGACTGCAGGAAGTGGGCATTCCACTTCGTCGTATCCCTCTTCGGTCTGACGATTTGCTTGCAAGCTCGAACCGTTGATGGTGAGCTTCTTTGCAAATGTCACTGAAGGCAAGCCAAGAATTTCTGCGATTTGTTCTGGCACTGTTCCGGTGTAACCGTCAGATGATTCGGTTGCTGCAATGATCAAGTCTGCGCTTCCCATTTTTTGAATTGCTGCAGCCAAAACTTTTGCAGTGGTAAGTGCATCGGATCCTGCAAGTGCTGGATCGCTGATGAGCACTCCCTTTGCTGCGCCCATCGCAAGTGCGGTGCGCATGCCGGACATTTCACCATTTGGTGCCATCGACACGATGTTCACATCGCCACCACCATTTGCGGCTGCGAGTTGCAATGCCATTTCAACGCCGTATGCGTCGGACTCATCGAGGATGAGCTTTCCGTCGCGCTTCAACGCGTTGGTGGAGCCATCAAGGGCTCCAGGGGTGGCTGGATCAGGGATTTGCTTGACGCAGACGACGATGTTCATGCCCTCCATTGTTACCGATGAGTATGGGATTTACCCAACCCAGTACCGACTGATTTACCGATAAAATTCTCTCCCCGTGCGAATTCTCCTTATTGTCAACTCGTTCGCGTCGTCTGTCACACCCCGCAACACTGTGCTCGTCCACGAGCACCTGGCCAAGCACCACGACGTGCAGGTGGTGGAAACAAACGAACGCGGCCACGCCACTCGGTTTGCCCAAGACGCGGCATCCCGTGGGCTGGATGCCGTGGTGGGTTTTGGCGGCGACGGCACCTTGAACGAAATTGCTACTGGCCTTGCCGGTAGCGACACCGCACTTGCCATGTTGCCCGGCGGTTCCACAAACGTATTCGTGCGCTCACTCGGCGTTGCCAACGACCCGATGGTTGCACTCACTCAATTGATGGCCGGCATCGACCGCAACGAAATTGAACGCGTGAGTCTTGGCCAAGCCAATGGTCGTTACTTCACTTTCCACGCAGGAATTGGATACGACGCTTCGGTGGTGGAACAAGTTGAGCGTCGCTCCTCGTTGAAGCGTCTGGTTGGTCAACCGTTGTTTGCCTATTCGGCAATGCACTCATGGTTTAAGTCGTACGACCGCAAGTACCCGCACTTCACCATGAACATTGACGGCCGTGCAATTCCAAACGGATTCTTTTCTGTGGTTTTAAACACCAACCCATACACATTTGTGGGCAAGCACGCCATTCATTTGTCCTCCGCTGCGTCGCTAGAGAAGAAACTCGTTGTAGTTACCTTCCGCAAGATGACCACCCCGCTCATGCTGAAGACGTTGTATTCGGCGTTGCGCCGCGGCGGGCTTGAAACCTCTTCGGGAATCGACATTGCAACCGATGTTGAAAATGTAAAGATCGAATTCCCTGCGCCATTCCCGTATCAACTTGATGGCGACTACTTGGGCGACACCACCTCAATTGAGATTAAGCATTGCCCCGAGGCACTTCGCTTAGTGCGACCAACAATCGAGTTCTAAAACTTATTTCGCGTTGGCAATAACGCTCAGTGCAACATCGGGCACGTTGGTGCAGATGCCGTCAATTCCCCACGAGACCAATTCGGCCATTCGCGCTGGGTCGTCGCATGTCCACGTGTTCACCGCAACACCATTGCGATGCATGGTGTCGACAACTGAACGCGTCAATGTTTTTACATTCGGGTGATATGCCTGATGTCCAGAGTTCAAGAGGTCTTTCGCTAGTGCATCTGCATTGTCGTCTCCAACAACCATGTCGAGCCACGCAGTTGGAAGTTCTGGCCACAAACGATGAACAGCGTCAATAGTTTCGCGCCTAAATGAGGAGATCAACCATTGATCTGGCGCGCCACGCGTGCGCAAGAAATCAACGACGAGTGTTGCCAACTTGTCTTCTGGGTCGAAGTCGGGTTCGCTCGGATCATTTTTGATTTCAATGTTCACCCACATACCCGCGCAAGCATCAAGCGCATCAGCAAGCGTTGGAATGTGGTCAGGGATATCTGCAATGTTCAGTGTGCTTAACACTTTTCCGTTGGCAAGCGTTGGGTTGTGATGCACAATCATTTCGCCCGACGCACATAAGCGAACATCCAGCTCAGCTGCATCGCTGTTCAATTCTCGAGCACGCGTAAATGCCACTGTTGTGTTTTCGCGTTCAGCCGCAGAAGCGCCACGGTGGGCCATAACTTGGGCCCGCGCTGGAGCGCTATTGAGAATATGTGGCACCCAACGAGCAATGGTCACAGGCGAAGGGTACAGCCAAAATCGTCACAATAAAAAAATAAAAATATTTTCTTGTTCCACTTGAAAGTGCCCTACTCGGTGTCTATCGTGACAACGTCCTACTGGCTCTCGAAGAACTACAAAGGTGACTACCGTGTCAATTCTCGCAACAAGCCTTGCCCTCGGATCCGCTGATTACACGTGGCGCAAAGAAGCACTGTGCAAAGACACCGACCCAGAATTGTTCTTTCCCGTAGGAAGCACCGGACAAGCGCTTCAGCAAATAACCGCAGCGAAGTCAGTGTGTGGAGAATGCACCGTAAAGACCGAGTGCCTGGATTTCGCAATTGAAACCAACCAGGACTGTGGCATCTGGGGTGGAACTTCAGAAGATGAACGCCGCGACATTCGCCGCAAAATGGCAGCTGCCCGTCGCGCTGCTCGCGCAACTGCGTAACTAGTTCGTAATCGGAACTCGCAAGTCGACCACGGTCCCCTGACCGTCTGTCATTCCCGTAATACCCGCCGAGTCACCATCGGCTTTCGTTCCTGCCCGCATGGCAATGGTGCCTGCAAGTTCGGTAGTCACCAATGTGCGAACGATCGATAGTCCAAGGCCTGTTGCACTCGAGAAATCAAATGCCGAGCTCAGACCAATGCCGTTGTTCAACACTCGCACGTACAACGCATCGTCATCATGACTCAGCGTCACCACAACAGAACCGCCAGCGCTTCCTTCAGGGAAACCGTGGTCCACTGCGTTCTGCAGCAGTTCAAGAATGACTACTGAAAGCGGAGTAGCAACAGTTGCTGGCATGCGGCCACCGTCGCCCTTCACTGCAAATTGAACTGGACGATCTGCAGACTGGAGACCTTCCTCAACAAGGCGAAGCAGTGGCCGAACAATTTCAATGAAGGCAATGTCTTCACCAGGTTCGCGCGACAGCGTTTCGTGAACAAGTGCAATGGTGCGAATACGGCGCACCGATTCGGCAACGGCTTCTTTCGCTTCTGCCGATTCCAATCGACGCGCCTGCAAGCGAAGCAAGGATGAAATAGTCTGCAGGTTGTTCTTTACGCGGTGGTGAATTTCGCGAATGGTTGCATCTTTGGTGAGCAACAGGCGATCACGACGACGAAGTTCGGAAACGTCACGAAGCAGCAGTACTCCGCCAACTACTTCTGCGTTATCGCCGTGCGCAACGAGCAGCGGAATGCTGCGTGTGAGCAACGTGACTTCAGTCGTTTGTTCAATTTCCTCAATCACCGGTTCTTTTCGCTCGTACGCATTTCGTGCAGCGCTTTCAGCTACACCTAGCTCGGCAAGTGTTTGACCAATTGCGTTCGTGCTAATGCCCACGCGGTGCAAAGCAGACACTGCGTTTGGTGATGCGTATCGAACGCGCGTCTGAGCATCGAGAACAATTGCTCCGTCACCTACACGTGGGGCAACGCTTGCATCGGCAACACGACCTTCGAACGGAAACAAGCCTTGCGCGACCATTTCTGAAAACTTCCCAAAAATTTCGGCATACGTAGATTCCAATTGGCCAGCGCGTCGGGCAGTGTCGGTTACCCATTCGCGTGACAACACGGCAATAGTTTTCCCGTCATAACGCACAGGAATGGTGAGCATGTTTGCCGGACCACCAATTGCTTGCACGAAAATTTCGCCTTGCGAAATTTCTCCGCTCTCGAAACATCGCTTCAGCAGAACTTTTTCAGAATCGCTTGCCCACGTATTTACATAGTCTTGGTGATACAGGGTTTGACCAGTTGCAGCGCGAACCTGAGCGGCAATCAACCACGCGTCATCGCCGATTGGCAGATACAACAACATGTCTGCAAAACAGAAGTCCGCAAGCATTCCCCACTCAGAGACCAGCGCCCCCAAATGGTTCACCGCATCGGTGTCCAGTTCGGTGTGTTCGTGGGCGAGTTCTGCAAGCGTTGGCATAGCGTGAAACTATTCTGCCCTATGCAGGGTGGACAGATTCGCCCAGAGCAACGAGTGCCGTAGCGCGAGCAATTTCGGCACCACTTATTGCGCAGATGCATAGTTCGGCCTGTGAGCCCGCGCTTCGTTTACGCAGTGCATCGAGCGTGGATTGCTCTGCCTCCCCTTTGCGCACCGCCTCAGCCGACTTGCGGGCAATGGTGCTGACAACCCGGGAAATCTGGCCAGCCGTTGGCTCGACTGCCTCCGTGGCCTTCACTACTGCCTGCACAAATGAGGGATCCTGAATGGATACCTCTAATTTGTATAGCGCAGATTGCGCCTGCGAAATCAATTCTTGTGGCGTCACTCGATTAGCAATCACGGTGTTCAGTGAAAAGCCACGCTCACGTAAAGCGTCGATGAGGAATTCGGCTTCATGGAGCGGCGCAGATTCAAGTGTGGTCACCACCATGAATGAAGTGTCGTGTTGCTTCAACACTGCTTCAACTTCGTTGGCGCGCCTCACGAAGCCTTCTTCCATTGTGCGGAACAACGTGAAGAACTCGGTGATATCGCTGAGAAACCGTGCACCAAGAATGCGATCTGCAACTAAAAAGAATGGCTTTGCCGCAAGCGAGAACAAGCGAGATTGCGCCTGCGAAGTAAGCAACTTCAGTAGCCGTGAAGCAAAGAACTCTTTCATTCGTCGCGGCGCATCCAACACATCGAGCGCATTGCGCGAAGGTGGCGTGTCCACAATGACCAAGTCGTAGTCATTCGACTGCTGCGCCTCAAACAGTCGCTCCATTGCGATGTAGTCGTGACTATTCACAAATCGTTCTGTGAGGTTTCGATAGAGCTTGTTTGACAACACTTTGTCGCGCACATCGGCAGTTGGCGCACAACGTGTAATCAGTTCGTCCCAGCTTGCTTTCGTGTCGATCATGGCGGCAAACATGCGTCCGGCAGGCGGCACTCCGTTTCTGGTGAGTGCCGAAGATTCAATTTCCACCACTGCGTTACCAAACGATTCCAATCCAAGCGCGTCTGCAAGCCTGCGCGCTGGGTCAACAGTCAGCACAAGCACACGGCGGTTGTATTGCGACGCGGCGTATGCACCAAGAGCGGCCGACATAGTGGTTTTGCCAACTCCGCCACTTCCGGTTACCACTACCAGACGACCATTTTCCAATACGTTGCGCAGCGAGCTCATTGCAGTTCTTCCTTCAACACCTGCGTCATGCGCGTCACTACATCGTGATCGTGGGCATCGATGTCCATCACCGACATAAACATGACTCCGCCTTCGCGTGAACGCGCAACCAACTGTTCGAGGTTGCCAACTTCGTTTTTGCGTCGCTCTGTTGCCACGTTGAGCAATTGCATCGGAGCCCGCAGAGCATTGCCCATGTCGCTTGGCATTACATTCGACTGCACGGCTTGCCACAGCGAATCGAACACGGCAACATCGCCGCCCTGCACCACGTCGTCATGCACTCGGTTGGCCACAACAGCAGATACTCCAACATTGGTGGTGTTCTGCAGCGTGTTTAGCAATTGCATGGTTTCAAGCACCGGCATTTCTTCTGGTGTTGCCACAATGACTACGCCAGTAGATGCTTTGTCATGCAGAATTTCCTGCATCCACTTGGTTTGTTCACGAATGACGCCAACCTGCACCAACCCCGACAAAATTGCCGGCGCATCAACTTGGGCAACAATGTGCCCTGTTGCTTCGGCATCAACAATGACGATGTCGTAGTTGTGCTCACGCACTTCCCAACACAGCTTGCCAACCGCAAGAATTTCCTTCACTCCCGGTGCCGCATTGGCAACGAAATCCAGAATCTTGGCAAGTGGACCAAATGTGTTGACGAGTGGGTTCTTCACGAATAGGCGAATGTATTCACGCAACGAATCTTCGGTGTTCATCGACATCGCAAACAGATTCGGTGCAACTTCACGCGATACAAATTGCAACTCGGTTGTGCCCAATGAACGCGCGAGCGCACCCTTATCGTCCATTTCGACAATCAATGTCTTCTTGCCAGTAGATGCAGCAAAGCTGGCTAGAGCACTTGCAAATGTTGTCTTTCCTACGCCACCCTTGCCCGTAACAAAGAGCAGGCGGTGATCAAGTAGTTGTGGCAGCGTCAGCTCCCAAAGCCGAGCTTGCGTGCGCCTTCCGGTGCACCAAACTCCACGTACGCAAGTTTTGCCGAAGCAACAATCACTTCGCGACCACGGTTATCCACCAAAGAAAGCACTTCGGTCTTGCCGGTAAGTGCTGCTTCAGCTGCAGTCTTTGCTTTTGCTTGCGCTTTTTCGTCGTCAATCTCCACCATGAGTTCACGTACTGATTGCTGAATTCCGATGCGAATTTCCATTGTTGTTCCGTTCGTTGAAGTGAAGTACTTGCAGGCTAATTCACTTTCAGCGCTGCGCTGAAAATTTTCTTAGGCTTCATTTCTTCTGCAATGCGTTTTGCCAAGCCAGCAAAGATTTGACCAATTTCGCTGTCTGGAGCAACAGCAGTAATTGGTCGACCGTCGTCGCCACCTTCGCGCAACGCAGACATGAGTGGAATTTGTGCGAGCAACGGAACATTCAGTTCGTCGGCCAATGATTGCCCACCGCCACTGCCAAACAGTTCGTAGCGAACACCATCGTCGCCCGTAAACCACGACATGTTTTCGATAATTCCGCGAACAGGCAAGTTCACTTTTGTGGCCATTGCTGCCGACAACTTGGCAACTTTTTGCGCTGCTTCTTGTGGCGTTGTTACCACGATCACTTCGGCACGCGGCAAGTACTGGCTGAGGCTCAATGCAATGTCACCAGTTCCTGGCGGCATGTCGATGAGCAAGAAATCTGGTTCGTCCCAGAACACGTCGGTAAGGAATTGCTCAAGTGCTTTGTGCAACATTGGTCCGCGCCACACCACTGCTTGTCCTTCGGGAACGAAGTATCCGATACTGATGCAACGAACGCCCCACATCTCTGGAGGCAACAACATGTTGTCGATCACTACTGGATCGCGATCGGTACCAAGCATGCGCGGAATTGAATAGCCGTAAATATCGGCGTCAACAATGCCAACTTTGTATCCCTGCGCTGCAAGTGCAACTGCGAGGTTTGTGGTGACACTGGATTTTCCTACGCCACCTTTGCCTGACGAAACCAAAATTGGTCGAGTCTTTGAGCCAGGTTGTGCGAATGAAATTTCGCGACCAGATGCATGGCCTTGTGCTGGCTGTGAACCTGCAGTTGCACCAGGGTTGCCGTGCAACATTTCGCGAACCTTCGCGCGCTCTTCATCGTTCATCACTCCGAAGTTCAACGCAACATCTTTGACACCATCAAGTGCACGCAACGCGGTACCAACACGATTTTGAATTTCATTACGCAACGGGCAACCGGCAATGGTCAGCACCACGGTCAGGCTGACTACGCCGCTCTTCATCTCTACGTCGCGCACCATTCCGAGGTCGACAATGGAACGGTGTAGTTCTGGGTCCTCTACGGGGCGGAGGGCTTCAATGATCTGATCTGTTGTGGGGGTTGACATGGGGCTCCAATAATTTCCACTATGGCCATAGGTACAATACCTGTGTGTCGAGCAAGTCTGCCAACCTCACCTCGGGATCCTTCACCGCGCAGGTATCTGCAATTACCTCGGCTTTTGGAGACCCAACGCGTCGTGCTGTTTACCTGTTCGCTCGTGAAAGCGAGTCAGGTGTCACTGCCGCTCAAGTAGCAGAGAAGTTTGAAGTCCATCCAAACGTCGCACGACATCACCTCGACAAATTGTCTGCCGGCGGATACCTCGAAGTTGCCGTTGACCGCCACGAACGCGGAGGCGCAGGCAGGCCGTCAAAGTTGTACCGCGCAGCAGCCGATACCAATCTTTCATTCCCTGTTCGCAGTGACGACTTAGTGCTGTCGCTGCTGGGAAAAACTCTCGCACTGCTTCCACCAGATAAAGCAGAAGCAATGGCAGAAGAAGTTGGCCAACAATACGGTTTGGCAATGGCGGCTGGCATGCAAGGCGACGACCTTTCAGCCGGGCACAAATCATTGCGTGCCGCAATGCAAGCAGTTGCCGATGCGCTTACCGCTCATGGCTTTGCAGCACACACCGACCAACGCAACAATCAACTGCGCATTGTGAACAACCACTGCCCGTTTGGCGATGTCGCAATTGAGCACCCGGTTATTTGTGCAGTTGATCGTGGAATGGTGAAAGGAATGCTCACCGCAATTTACGGTGACACTTCTCCATTAACTTCAGCGTCGTTGCCACAAGGCGACACGTTTTGCGCCACCACTATTTAGCGTTGTTTTAGTCGCCCGAAAAGCGTTGTTCTAAAAACGGATCGCCGTACATGTGATAACCGTTTTGCTCCCAGAAACCTGGGGCATCGGTTGTGCGCAATTCAAGACCGCGCAACCACTTCGGTGATTTCCAAAAATACAAATTCGGAATCAACAATCGCACCGGACCGCCGTGAATTGGTTCGATGTCTTCACCTTCAAACTCGTACACCACCATTGATTCGTCGCGCATAATGTCGGCGAGTGGCAAGTTCGCGGTGTATCCGTATTCTGCATGTCCCATCACAAACGCAGCTTCAGGTTGTACGCCTGCACGATCAAACAGATCGCGAACTTTCACACCGCGCCATACCGTGTCGAACTTCGACCATTTCGTCACGCAGTGAATGTCGGTGGTCAATGTTGTCGATGGCATTGCCTTCAGCTCGTCAAATGTGAGCGTGAATTCGTTGTTTACGGCACCAAAAATTTTTAGATCCCACTGGCCAGGTTTGTATGTTGGAACATCGCCAACATGAAGCACAGGAAAACGCTCGGTGAGATACTGCCCACTTGGAAGACGATCGCCGTCATATCCGCGCTTCACAACGTCTTCTCGATTGCGATCAAAAAATCCCATAATTACCTCGTAGATAGTTTGCCTCAACCCGCCACTAGATTCAGTGTCGATGTCACTATTTTTGGTGCGCCACGCAAAGGCTGGCAAGCGAAGCCAGTGGGACGACGACGATACGTTGCGACCCCTCGACGAAGTTGGTGTGCGCCAGGCAGTGGTAATTGCCACCGAAATTGGCGCTCATACTCCAACCGTGTTGTACTCCAGTCCGTTTATTCGATGCATACAGACGCTTGAGCCGCTTGCCGCCAAAACCGGACTTTCTGTGCACCGACACGATCTACTTGCAGAAGGTGTCAACTTCATTGACACCGTTGACTGGATCCACACGTTGCCAGAGGGCGCTGTGATGTGTAGTCACGGCGATGTGATCCCTGAAGTTATTGATGCACTTGAAAGGCGTGGAATGGAAGTCAGTGGCTTTCGTGAATCACGCAAGGGTTCGGTGTGGGTGCTTGAGCGACGTGATGGTGCATTTGTTGGTGGTCACGCCTGGCCACCACCGCGTTTCGAATAACTCAGCCAGCAAGTGCAGTGTTGACTTCTTCAATAATTGAAGTCACAAACCCCATCACCTCTGCAGGTGGGTGCGATGCTGCACAAATATCAAGTTGTTCTTTTGCTCCAGCTGCATCAGCAGCCAAACGGAACCGCACAATTCCCAGGAAGCAGTGTGCATCCGGATAGTTCGGGTCAACTTCAATTGCATGTTCCAAACCCTGCGTTGCTGCGGCAAGCGCAACCACTTTTATGTCGTCTGCAGCGTCTCTCGCAATGAGTGCAATCAACCATGAGCGATATGTGAGCGCTTCGGTGTTATCAGGGTCGAGTTTCACTACCTGGTTATAAAACTCAATTGCTTTCTGAGGGTCACTGAAATTTATTGCTCGTGCCTGAGACAACAGCGAAGCGGTTGAATCTTCGATACCACCGCTACTTGTTTGCCCAGGTAGCCGTTGCCCAGATTGAGCAGCTACAAGCCATCCTGCACCGCATGCAAACGCCACGACAAAAAACGCTACGGCTATTGCTTTCACACGAGATTTGGGTGCGCGGGTCTTCAACATTGACTGACCGGCTTCAATCGCTTTCAAGACATCTGCCGCGCGTTGTGTGTATCCAGACTTCAGGGTTTCATAATCGGAATCGTCAATGTCTCCCACAGCACGCTCTCGCTCAACGTCGCGCAACGAATCAAGTAGAAAGTTTCGTTCTTCTTCTAAGCGCGCAAGTTCGTCTGGGTCCATCATCATTTCTCTTCACGAAGGGCGCGTTCCACCATTTGTGCATCTTCATCTGACACCGAATCGCTCCCCACCACTCTCCAGCGGCGAAACGCAAAGCCCAAAGTGCCCACCGCACATATCAGCGCGAACACAGGAAGTATCCAAATCAATGAATCGAGGCCGGTGGAACGAGGCACCAACAACACGCGGCTTCCAAAACGGGCTTCGATGTAGCCAATGATTTCGTCGTCAGACCGCTGGCCACCCGAAATTTGACGAGCAACTTCGGCACGAATTGATTCTGCAGCAGATGCGCGCGACACGTACACACTCTCGCCTTGGCATGTTGGGCATGCCAACACTTTGGTGATTGCATCAATGCGATCAGCCTGGGTTTTCGGACCAGATGAACGCGTGCTACCAAATGCAAGAAGTGCAACCGCGGCGACAACGAGCAACAACCACGACCATTTGCTATTTACTGACTTAGGCGCCATCACGAACCAAACTGCTTTTTCAATAAATTGAGTTGCTCATCAAGTAAGCCGGTTGAGAGCTTCCCTGCAATACGTAAACGCACATAACCATTCGGATCAATAATCCATGTCTCTGGCACTTTCGCCACGCCGAAGGCAACCGATATTGCGCCATCTGTGTCGCGGATTTTTTGCCAATCCCCACCATTTTTAGAAAAGAATGCGCGAACCGAATCATCATTGTCGTCGTTAATCACGGTGTATAACTCTGCAGGGTTTGCCGCAGTTGATTCACGCTTAGTGAATGCAACCAGTTCAGGATGTTCAGCAACACATGGAACACATGTTGAGTTAAAGAAGTTGAAAATGACCCAGCTTCCCTTTCGACGGGCAAGCGCAAAGTTCTCATCGTTCAACGTTGTCGTTACCACTGACGGTGCTGGCTGGCCAAGCAATGGAGAATCTGCACTATCGGCCGTATTCGGCTTGGCGGTAACGAGAACCCACAGGAACCCAACCAGCACTGCGCCCACTACCAACGCGATGATCGGTGCAACGCGGCTTCGAGAATTGCCTATTTCGTTCACGCTGTTTCCAATAAATCGGCGGCAAAGTCATCTTCGGAAGTAGGAGATGTTGGCTTGCGACGTCGACCGGGAAATGCGGCAAGCAATGTTCCAAACGCCATGAGACCGCCGCCTATCCACAACCACAGCAACAACGGCTTAATGAACACTTTGATGCGGGCCTTGTTCTCGTCTTGGTGCACTGGTGGCTCGAGTGTGAGATAAATATCGTTGCGCAGACCAGATTTCACTGATGGAGTACCGACGTTCATTCCTTGCTTAGTGAATTTTGTAATTGCAGGCGCATACGCCTTGCCACCATCAACTTTTACCAAAGCTTTCACGGCAGTTGCACGATCTGTTTTCACTTCAATTACATCAACCAGTTCAAAAGTGTGACCACTAAACGTTGCAACTTTGCCAACTTCTAAATTCATTTCTTGGCTGTGCGTGAAACTATTTGAAGCTGCAAGTGCAACAGCAATAATGATGACGCCGAGGTGCACGATCATTCCGCCATTAGCTCTGCCAACAAGTCCTCTCACACCTTGCCTGCGAGTAGCAAGCACCACTTGGCGCAATGCGGAACCTGCCGCAAACCCACCAAGGCCAAACGTGAGCAACGGAGCAAGACCAGTTGCGCCAACCCATACGCTTCCCGCAAGTGCAATAACCCCGCACCACGCAGGCCAAAACAATCGCTTCGACAACAGTTCTTGCGATGCTTTACGCCACGGCAACACAGGGGCAATCGCCATAATTGTGAGCAACGCAATACCAATTGGAATTGTGAGTCGATTAAAGAATGGTTCACCGACAACAATGGTTCGCGACTGTAACGCTTCAACGATGAGCGGGAACACCGTTCCCAACAACACCACGAATGCAAAAATGCTAAACAACACGTTGTTTGCAAGAAACGCACCTTCGCGCGACAGTGGAGAGTCAATGCTGCCAGGAGAGTGCAGTCGATCTCCACGCCATCCAATCAGGCCAACTGAAACCACCACAATGACACCAAAGAATGTGAGCAACCAAGGTCCGATAGCGCTTTGACTAAACGCATGCACGCTATTCAACACTCCGGAGCGAGTGAGGAATGTTCCAAGAATTGTCAGGCTAAACGTAGAAACCAACAGCGACAAGTTCCACACGCGCAACATGCCTCGACGTTCCTGCACGAGTACGGAGTGAATGTAGGCGGTTGCAGTAATCCATGGAAGTAACGATGCGTTTTCAACTGGGTCCCATGCCCATACGCCGCTCCAACCCAACACTTCATAACTCCACCACGAACCGAGCACGATACCGACGGTAAGAAAGCCCCAAGCAAACAACGTCCAGCGTCTGGTAGCTAACAGCCATCCTTCGCCCACTCGACCAGTAATGAGTGCCGCAATGGCAAATGCAAATGGCACCGTCATTCCCACGTATCCCAAATACAACATTGGCGGATGGAACATGACGAGCAAATGATTTTGAAGTAACGGGTTTGGTCCCGGACCATCGAAGACACCTGCTGGTCCGGCGGCAAACGGATTCGCAGGACCAAACGAAAGCACAAAGAAAAACATCGACACGATGAACATGACGCCAAGCGCATAGCGCGACAACACATCATCCATTTTTTTGCGTAGCCAGAACGTCACCGCAAGCGTGTAGCCAGCAAGGATCAGCACCCACATGAGAATGGATCCTTCGAGCGCACTCCACACTGCTGCAAAGTTGAATACTGCAGGCGTAGAAATGCTGCCTACCTTTTGCACATATGCAAGCGAGAAATCTCGGGTGATCATGGCGCGTTCCATTACTGCAAATGCACCGAAACCTGCTGTAAATACCAATACTGCAAAACGAGGAATCAATTTCGCCACAGCTTGATCTCGTTGACGGGCGCTAGAAAATGCAGCAATCGCACCAAACAACGATCCAATTATTCCGACTAATAGAAATGCGCGACCGATCGCGCCGTTTATCCCGCTTGCTGCGAACACGGTTGTGCTTTCGATTGTGCAATTCGGTCGGGGTTTGCTGCAACGTATTGATTTGAATGTTTCACTTCAATGCGATTTGCTTCAAAAATGTCGCCAACTAGTCGACCATGAGCAACAACCGGAATGCACTCTTGGAATATTCCACCCGGGTCACCGTCGTACACCACGTCGATTGATTGATGATTAAACACCATGACGAAAGTTGTTCGGCCGTCACCAGACTTCAACGAATTCTGTTCCACAACACCTTGCACTCGCAACCTGCGATTTGCTTCGCAACCTGTGCGGTGTCCAATTTCGTCAACATTGCAATAAAAGTCAATCGCAGAGGTGAGGAATTGCGAAACGATAAACCCACCTGCCGAAGCAACGACGACCAACATCGCAACATATTTCCATTTACGATTGCGCTTGCGTGGTGCAAGTGGCGCATTGTCTGGCGAGGTGCGCGGTGTTAAGTCCAAGGCTTGTCCTTATCGGCAACTTTGCGAGACAAATTGCGTCCTTGCTTCACGGTGTACACCACTAGCCCAATAATTACGCCGAACGTAACGCCGTACGTAGTGAAAACAAACGCTGCGTGGTTCATGCTCGAGCCTCATTCAATCGTTCAGAAACCGCCACATCGAGCGCCGAAGTTTGTTGGGCATCTTGCATTGCCATAATGCGTTGCCTGTGCGAAACAAGCCAAGCAAACAACACCGAAAACCCAAACACTCCGAACAACAGCGTGAACAGCATGAGTCCATCCATTTTGATGTCTCCGTCTGGACTTAACACTGTTGCGCGCTGATGCAATGAGCGCCACATGACCACACTGAAGTGCACTAAAGGAATTTCAAGTACTGCAAGCAGTGCAATTACTGAAGAGCGACGAGCACGCTGCTGCGCTGTTCCACCCAAACCGCGTACCGCTAGGTAGCCGATGTACGTCACGAACATAAACGCGGTTGTGGTGAGACGTGGATCCCACACCCAAAACGTTCCCCAGGTGATACGTCCCCACAAACTTCCGCTTAGCAGTGTCATTCCCATGAACACCACGCCAACTTCGGCCGAAGCACCAGCGACGCGATCGAAACCGAGCGAATGCTTTTTGCCAATCATCCAACATGCAGAAGCAACGCCAGTAACGATGAAGGCCAAGTATGCCACCCACGCAGTTGGCACATGCACGTACATAATGCGGACTGCGTCGCCTTGTACTGCGTCTTCTGGAGTGAAAATCAATCCGCCGAGCAACACCCAACCCAATGCGACAAGCGCCATGAGGCCATACACGCGAGTGGCCGGAGTGCCAACGCCCTTTAATTTCAATTGCTCAGTCGTCATATGTATTGCCCTTCATCATTCCTCAATTAGCGAGCCAAATGACAGCAGGCCACCTAACCCAAATACTGCGGCGAACACCGCGAGCACCGCCACCCACGGCCACCCTTCGCCAACTGTTACCCCACTGCTCCTAAATGCCGATTCGGTTGCCCGAGTTGCACAAATAAGAACTGGAGCAACTACTGGCAATAGCAGCAGTGGAAGCAATGTTTCACGACCACGAGCACCTGCAGTCAAACCGCCATACAGAGTACCCACGAAGGCCAATCCAGCAGTAGCGCACATCACGCAAGTGACCAAAAGCACTGCACCAGCTCCGTTTACGTTCACTCGATACAACACGATTGCGGCAATGAATAGAACCGATTCCAACACAAGCAACTGAACAAAAAGCGCAACAGATTTTCCGATAAAAATGCCTTGCGGATTCACACCAGCAACGCGAAGCGAATCAAGAGCACCGTCGTACGTCTCCACAGCAAATGTTCGCTGGACCAAAATGAATAGTGAAAATAGCGTTGCCAGCCACACCAACCCGCCTGCAACACGCTGCAGCACGTCATCGTTGTCAAGCGCAAATGCAAACATGATCATGACCAGTCCAGAAAACGGCAACACTTGGTTGGACACCACTCGCGAGCGCAACTCAATGCGCAAATCCTTTGCCGCAACTGCGCGCGCAATACGACTCACCGACATGCTCATTGCGAATCACGCACCTGACCAGCAACAAGTGAAACCGTTCGAGTGGCAAGTTGTTGTGCTCGCTCAATTTCATGCGACGCCACAACAATGGTTGCTCCCGATGCTGCGGCTTCCTTAACAATGCGATCTATTTCATCGCGACCCTTTGCATCGAGCCCAGCATGTGGTTCGTCGAGCAGCCACAACTCTGCGCGGCGCACCACGAGACATGCCAATGCACACCGGCGTTTTTGTCCTGCTGAAAGTTCTGAAACACGACGCCCAGCCAATTTGCCATCAATGGCCATTCGCTCCATTGCGGCATTTCGCTCTTGAGTTGATGCACCAACAACTGTTGACCAGAACGAAACGTTTTCTGCAATGGTGAGTTCGCCAAACAATCCGTTTTGATGACCAAGTAATCCCACGCGCTCACGAACTGATTCGCGGTCAACGGTCAAGTCGTAACCCAACACATTCGCTGTGCCACGGATGACTGGCATCAAACCAGCACAAGCACGCAGCAACGTTGACTTGCCGGCTCCATTTGGACCTTGCAGCAACACGATTTCATTACGAGTCACACTCAAAGTCACTCCTGCCAATGCCGGATACCCGTTGTACACCGCAACCGCGTCTACAAAATTGATTACTGAATTAGCAGACATCACGAACCCGTGAACTTTGGCTGACGCTTTTCCAAAAACGCTTCTCTGCCCTCACGTGCATCATTGCTGGCAAGTGCTTGCTCGCGACATGCAGCAACCAACGCATCAACATTTGGTTCGCCTGCGCTTGACTCGAGTGCAGTCTTGTGACCACGAATAGTGAGTGGCGCAAGCTTTGCAATGTCGCTCGCCCACGCAAGCGCATCAACAAGAGATCCAATGCGCTGAATTGAACCCATACGCACGAGCTCTTCTGCCGAATACGTACTGGCTGTGAGCAACATGTTGCGCGCAACTGGCCACGACAATTCACGAACAATGCGTTCAATGGTCCAGTGGTTCACTACTAAGCCCAATTTTGCAGCGGGAACACCAATCACGCTTGTCGGTGTTGCAACACGTACATCACAGGCAACTACAAGTTGCGCTCCTGCCCCAAGTGCCGGGCCATCGATTGCCGCAATGGTGACGCACGGCAGTTGTGTAAATCCTCGAAGCACTTCGTTAAGTGCCTCGTGAAATACTTCCTCACGAACTCCAGCTAAATCGGCTCCCGCACAAAAAGCAGGTGCTGATCCTGTGAGCACCAGCGCGCGCACTTTGCGCTTTTGCGCTTCCACCTGGGCTTCACGAATCAGTTGCAACGAAGCAAGATCTACAGCATTTCTGCGCTCAGGACGGTTAAGTGTGAGCAGAGCCACGTCGTCCCGCCATTCAACAAGAACAATGCTCTTGCTCATTGTTGACCTCTGCCATCTACCATGAGATGCAAGGTTATGACTTCCACACCTCAGCCCTCTAAACAAGCCGGGACTGTTGATGTTTCAGGCGACCCTGTTCGCCAGCGCCGTGCGCTAATCGATCGCTGGACCAGGCTCGCCAAGCGTGTTGGATACCTCAGTTTTGGCATCTCCATCGTTGCGGTGTTTACCGGGTTGGCCACTTCATTCACCCCGCTTGTTGGCAAACTTGCAACGGGCGGCCTTGTTGTTGGCTCAATTCTCCTTGCACCATCCATCGTTCTCGGATACGCAATTAAAGCGGCCGAGAAGGAAGACCGCCTCAACGGCAACTAAGTCGTTCCGCAACGCCATGGCTCTTCGACTCCACGCACTTGAACGCAAGGAACAAGTACTCGACGTTGCGCTTTCGGTATTTGCTTCTAAAGGTTTTCACAACACGTCAATGAACGACATCGCCGAAGCTGCAGGCGTAACGAAGCCAGTGGTGTACCAGCATTATGAATCTAAGCGCGCATTGTTTCTAGCGATCATTGACCACGTTGGTGATCGCATGATTGAAGTTCTCGCCGCAGCAACGAATGGGCTCTCTGACGGTCACGCTCAAGTTGAAGCAGGAACAATTGCATTTTTTAAATGGGTCGAACGCGATAAGAACGCATTTAAATTTTTGTTCGATAGCGGAACCCAAAACGATGATGAATTCACGGTTGCAATTCGCAGGGTGCTTGACCGTTCGGCAGAAGCCATTGCACCACTGATTGCCATTGACTTAGCGCCAATTCATGTGCGCACACTTGCCCATGGTGTTGCTGGTGCAAGTGAAGGTGTTGCTCGCTTTCTGATCAACAACAACATCGCGTTTAACGGCGAACAAATAGGTAAACAAATCGCCAACTTGCTGTGGGCAGGCTTGCGCGGAGTTGACGCGGAGTAGCCTGTCAAACATGGCGCATCCTGGCGAACATCACCCCGCATTTGAAGAATACTGCGAATGCATTTTTGAACTTCGCGAAGACCACTTAGACGTCATCCAGGCTCGCGTTGCTGAACGGCTTGATGTTTCGCGTCCTTCCGTTTCCGAAATGATTAAGCGCATGGAAACCGAGGGTCTCATTCGTTTGCGCGGCACGCGAATTGTGCTCACGCCAGAAGGCGAACTGCTTGCCGAGTCTGTTGTTCGCAAACATCGCACAGCCGAGCGCTTCCTCACTGACATCTTGGGCCTCCCATGGGCACTCGCCCATCACGAAGCATGCAAATGGGAACACGTGCTGAGCCCCGATGTCGAGCATGCAATCACTCGTTTACTTGGCAACCCAACTACATGTCCGCATGGCAATCCAATTCCGGGTTCCAATTACCTACAAGAACCAACGCACCCGCTTATCGACGTGCTTGTTGGATCTGCATTTACTGTTTCGCGCATTCCCGAAGAACTCGAATACGCACCAGGAATGCTCGAATTCTTGGAATCGGCACAACTTACGCCAGGTGTTACCGGCACGGTCACTTCAACTTCTGACGATGGCTCAATAACGGTTCGCTTGAATGATCATGAAGTCAACATAAGTTCGTTCGCTAGTAACCGAATACTTGTTCTCGCATGAATCGTATTTCACGTACTTCGCTTGGCGTATTGGCCATCTGCACACTTGCAGCGTGCTCCACAAAAATTATTGACACCGCACCCACAACAACGCTTGTTGCGCCAACCACGATTGTTCCCGTTGGAACTGCAACCGATTTGTTTGCACAGTTGCATACAACAATTGGAGAATTGTCAACAGCAATTAGCGCCAGCAACAGTGGTGTAGCCAAAACAAAGCTCGCAGCAGTTCAAGAATTGTGGAAAGTGTTGCAACCAGAAATTGCGGATCGCGGCGATCAGTTCATGCAAGATATGCAACGCATTATCGATCTAGCGACTTCTTCCGTAGTCCGCAATCGCCCAGCTGACGCTGACAAGGCGCTGCGCTTTCTTTCGCTTGTTATTGAATCGTTGTAACTAATTACTCGTCATTGCTGACGGCAAGTCGCGATGGTGCACAACGGTAAGTCGCTGAGTAGAACGAGTTAGTGCAACATACAACGCACGTAATCCGTGGTCTTGTGCTGCAACAATGGCAGCAGGTTCAACAACAACCACACCGTCTAATTCAAGACCTTTCACCACGCTGACCGGAACAACTGTGAGTCGAGTATCGAGTGCAGTGTTGTTTGCGCGACCGTGTTGCACTCCTTCACGCGTCAGTACCGCAGAAACCGAATCGGTCATTGCGTCTGGACACACGATGGCCACGTTGCCACCTTTGACATTTTCAATCATCAGGCGAGTTTGGGTAACGACATCATCGAGTAGCCGTTCTGCCGATGACGAGCGAACGATGTCTGGTCCGAATTCGCCTTCTCGAACTGACTGTGGCGGCACAAGCGAGGGCGCGGCAACAGCTAAAACCTTGTCAGCAAGGGCCATGATTTGTGCTGGAATTCGATACCCGACAGACAAGTTAATGATCTGGGCTTCCTTCTTTGTTGGCAAGTAACGCAACAAGTCCTGCCAATCATTAGGCGCAAATGCTCCTGTTGCCTGCGCCAAGTCACCCACAACGGTCATCGCACCGTTCAAAGAACGACGATTCATCATGCGCAACTGCATTGGGGTGAGGTCTTGCACTTCGTCAATGATGATGTGTCCATACAGGCGCATTTCATCAGTTTCATTAATGCGACCACTCTTGCGAGGTCGCGGACCAATGAGCGACAACACTTCATCGAGCAATGCGACATCGCTTTCCGCCCATTGCACTTCGGAGAGCGATTCCACGCGTTCACGAACGAGCAGCGGCCATTCGCTGTCTTTCAATACACCTTGTGCAGCAGAACGAACCAGCGCTCGCGAACCAAACAAGTCATGCAGTACTTCACCCGGTGAGAGCACAGGCCACATGCGAATAATGGCAGCACGGAATTCTGGAATATCGCGCAGACTGTCGCGCAATGCCTCAATATCAATTTCTTCACGCTTACTGGTTGCCGCCATTGCTGCAACCACTTCGGTTTCTACCCATCGTGCCGCGGCATTGTGTCGGCGATATCGACGTCGCGCATCGCGAATAATACGTGACGACTCCGTTACTCGAAGTCGCAAATATTCAGCACCAAATGGAATTACTAAATCTTCACGCAATGGGCGTTCACGGTCGCTCACTGCAGCAGAAACGAATTTCAACATGCGAATATCGCCCTTCACATGCTTTGTCTCGTCGTCTTCAACACGACTCACTCGGTGACCGGGCACAAGGTCGGCAAGCACCACTTGTTGCACGCCTGCTTCACCCAGTGAAGGCAGAACTTGTTCGATATAGCGCAAGAACACGCGGTTAGGACCAACTACTAATACACCCTGATCTTCAAGCGGGAACCGATAGGTGTACAACAAATACGCAGCGCGGTGCAATGCAACAACTGTCTTTCCTGTTCCTGGTCCGCCTTGAACTACTAATACGCCACTTTGCGGTGCACGAATAATTTGATCTTGTTCCGACTGAATGGTTGCAACAATGTCGCCAAGTTGTCCGGTGCGTCCTCGTGATATTGCGGAAATAAGTGTGCTGTATCCGCGCAGTCCCGTGCCGTCGTGTTTCACTCCAGCTTGCGGATCGCCACCTAACCCTTCGTCATGACCAAGACCTAAGTGGCCTTCACCAAACAATTCGTCTTCAATGCCCTGCAACTCGCGACCCTGAACCGAAAAGTGACGGCGACGTGCAAGCCCCATGGTCTCGCGACCAGTTGCTCGGTAGAACGGTTCGGCAACAGGTGCACGCCAGTCCACCACCACCGGTTCACGAGCTTCATCGGCGACAGCCAAACGACCGATATGAAAACTTTCAATTTCATCTGGCGTTTCGGCAATGCGATCAATTCGACCAAACACCAGTGCGGCATCGCCCAAGTCCAACGTGGTCAGCCGCTGCAGCAATTGCTCATCAAAGGCATTGCGCTCATAGCGAGCCTGGAAAGTTCCCCCCGTATTGGCCTCATTCAGGTCGCGAATACGCCAAGCGTCCTTGCGGCTCTTGTCCAGGCAGGCATAGGCATGGTCGATATAGGCCTGCTCGGCGGGAAGGTCTGGGTGTTGTTGGCTCATTTTGGGGTTCATCAACTCTACCGTCAGATCCCAATCGCCGATTTTTGAAATTCTCCAAATTTTGGCAGTATCCATATACACAGTTCGTCCACATCACTATTGGCAATACCTGCATCGGCGGAGGCAGACATGTCCAAACCATTTATGTGGTGCCTGCGCTATGCAGCACCGTTCATTTGTATCGCATCAAGTTGTGGTGCACCACGCGATGAGCTCACGTTCAACACCGTGACGCAAACATTGCCTGCACCAACAACTACGACCATCGCGCCGAGCGAGCGCATTGAGTCCCTGGTGGCAAGCAACACCGAAACCACTTCTCGTATCGTTAGCGACTTCAGCCAAATTTTTGAACTACGCGCACAATGCGGCAGAACACCAAAACAATGTCCAGTTCAGCAGATGGCCATTGCAGGCAGCCCGCTCTTCAACTCACTCAGGTCCATCATGAGCGAACGAATTGCGGGACACCTATACACACGCACCGATGCCGGCAAATTGCGCGTGCGTATTGAATCTGTAGAAATTGTCGACCCTATTCACGCAACTCTGCACACATGCATCTTTGACTCGGTGGTGTTGTTTGATTCTGGTCAGATCGACAGCACTACCGACGACATCGTGTTTGATGACTCAGTGATTTCAGCATCCATGGTGTGGAACGTGCAACGTGACCATGACACATGGAAGTGGGTTTCTCTCATGGCCACTCAACGCAAGATTGGAGCCGACATATGTGGATTCGCAAACTAACGATTACGACATTGGTCCTATATACATGTGCAACGCCGGGCACAGTATTCGCAGGAGATTCAATCGGTGGCAGTTCAACAAGCACTGCGGCGGTCAATGGAAATCAAATCATGGCGGGTATTCAATTTGGTGCTGCGCCTGGAAGTGCGAATACAAGCGAAGACTGCGAATGGTCGATAGCCATCCCCCACGATGCGCATTCAGGAAACGAGACCATGGTCGAAAAAGTATCGGGTGGAATTACCTACCGATTGTTTGAATACACATGTTTTAATCGAAAGCCGGCAACAACATTTCACTGGATACCGCAAGTCTCCACCACGCAACTGGCACAGCAGGCAACGTCGGTGGTGTACGACAACATTCCTGCACCGTGGGGAAACTTTGCTCCACCAGCAGAGCGAGCCATCGTCAAATTAGGAACATGGTTTTGGGTAAACCCCTTGATGTGGGTTCCGATCAAAGCAACAGCCGGTGTGCCCACTCCTGCTGGTTACATTTCGGTCACCACAACAGCAACTCCCAAGAAACTCATTTTTGATCCGGGCGATGGCGCGCTTGGCTCTGGGCCAGTCACTTGTGATGGACCAGGACTTCCGTGGATAGAAATGTTTGGCGATCGGATGAGTAGTAAATGCATGTACACCTACTCTCATTCATCATCTATGCATCCATCTGGCGCGTTTCCGGCGAAGCTCTCGGTGCAGTGGCACATTACGTTCACTACCAATTTTGGTTCTAGTGGAACAGTTGGCGACGTCACGTTTGCAGCCAGCCATCAAATAGTTGTTCGCGAAGTGCAAGCCCTCGTCACCCACTAGCTATCGATGGACGCGATAGCACCAGTTCTTGCTTCAAGAACTCGCAATAAATCTGCAGGCGCTACTTCCAGATCGAGTCCACGCCGACCACCACTGACGAACATGGTCGACAAATTCATTGCCGATGCATCAACAACAGTAAAAAGTTTTTTCTTCTGCCCAAAAGGACTAATACCTCCAACGACGTAACCCGTAATTCGTTGTGCGTCAGTGGCGGGCACCATCTCGCATCGCTTCACCCCGAGCACGAGCGCCAGGGCCTTCAGCGACAATTGCGCGCTTACTGGAACGATGGCAACAACGGCCGATTTTTCGGACTGTGCGAGCAGTGTCTTAAACACTCGAGACTCATCGACGCCAAGTGCGTGTGCCGCAGCCCGCCCGTACCCCAGTTCCTCGGTATCGACAAGATCGTGATCAAAGGCGTGCACCGCAAACGCAACGCCGCTTCGTTCAAGCATCACCATGGCCGGAGTTGCACCCTTCATCGCCTTCTCAGCATACGAATATTGGGGTTATTGAGTAGGAACGGGGGTCCTTGCCTGACACACTGAAGGGTCGCTCACAGCGGCAATTCAGACTTTGAAAAGGACCCAACATGCCAGTCAGCAACTCGCGCGACACCATTTTGCTTGAACGTCGTTACGCGGCAGTATTCACCACCTTTACCGACGAGTCGATTGCCAAATTAGCGGCCGCAGTCGACGAAAAGTTGCGGGACGCACTTGCCAAGGTGCTTGCACTCCCAGCAGGAACGTTTGATGACGCAGCAACAGTTGCACCAAAAGTTCGCGAGGCAATGAAAGCTCGCAAGGCATACCTCGACACTGGCGTGTTGTTCGGTGAAGCAGCAACAGAAAAAGCTATTGAAGTTCTTGGCGACAAATCGGAAGACCCAAGCCTCGAAGATTTGAACATCGTGTTGCCGGCGCTTATAGAAGAGTTCGGTCTTGATGCAACTCGCCTCATGGCAGTTCAATTCTCGGTTTCACTTGGCGGTTTTCGCAAACTGGTCAACAACGACCCACGTTTTGCAATTCCTTCATCGGGTAACGCACCTACAGCTGCAACTGCAGCACCAACAATTGATGCAGCAGCACAAGAAGAAAAGAAGCGTGCTCGCGCTGAACGCAAAGAAAAAGACAAGGTCGCTCGTGCACAGGCAGAGGTTCAACGCCGTGTTGCTCGTGGTCGCGTATAGGTAATAGCCATGACTCTTCGCCTTGCCAATCTCAAAGGTCGTGCGCAGTTCATTGTTGGCGACATTGCTTCGCCACGCGCAATCGATGTTGCTACTGCCAGTAACAACTCTTTGTCAGCAGACCCGATGCAGTGCTTTGCACATTGGGACACTCTCAAGAAACTTGCAGCAACTCTTGATGCAAGCACTGGCACGCCTATTGCAATTGCAGATCTTTTGTGCCCAGTACCGCTTCCGCGACAAATGTTTGCGGTTGGTCTGAACTATCGAAAGCACGCTGCAGAAATGGGCAGCCCATTGCCGCCGCTTCCATTGGTATTCGCCAAGTTTCAAAGCTCGCTGAACACGCCAACGGGAAACATTGAAATTTTGAGCGACACTGTTGACTACGAATCTGAACTCGTCATCATTGTTGGCAAAGGCGGACGACATATTGACGAAGCCACTGCATGGGACCATGTAGCGGGTTTGTGCGCAGGACAAGACGTGTCTGATCGCGGACTGCAATACATGGGTACCCCACCACAGTTCAGTTTGGGCAAGAGTCGCGTTGGTTACTCCCCAATCGGACCATGGGTTACCGACATGTCCAACAATGACAAGCGCGATGACTTGCAACTTGGTTGCACGGTGAACGGCGAACAACGTCAAGACACGCAAACCAGTGACATGATCTTTGGCATTGCGCACATCGTTGCGTACATGTCCACCATTGTTGAACTGTTCCCTGGCGACGTTATTTATACGGGTTCACCATTTGGTGTGGGCCACGGCCGCAAGCCGCAGATTTACCTGAAGCCAGGCGATGTAGTGGAAACCACGCTTGAAGGCGTTGGCACCATTACCAACCGCTGTATATAAATTTCACCCTGCTTAATCGGGGTAGATTTCTCGTATGAATACGGGGAAAACCACCGTCATCACTGGTGGAACTGTTGTTGATGGTTCGGGTCAACCGGCACGACTTGCAGACGTTGCATTTGTAGATGGTGTGATCACAGAGGTTGCCGCGCCTGGCGAAATTTCGACCGCGCACGCGCATCAGCATATTAAGGCTGATGGTTTGATCGTCACACCGGGCTGGGTTGATGTGCACACGCATTACGACGCCCAAGCAACATGGGATCCGTGGATGACACCAAGTAGTTGGCATGGAGTAACTACCGCTGTCATGGGTAACTGCGGAGTTGGTTTTGCACCTGCAGTTCCCGAGAGGCACCAGTGGCTGATCGAACTGATGGAAGGTGTTGAAGATATTCCTGGTTCGGCAATGGTCGAAGGAATTACATGGGATTGGGAGTCGTTCCCCGAATACCTTGACGCACTTGAACGCAAACCGCACGTCATTGACTTCGGAACACAAATTGCACATGGAGCACTGCGCGCCTTTGTCATGGGCGATCGCGGAGCAAACAA
>JBAXBR010000012.1:0-29059 GCA_037141855.1 Actinomycetota bacterium
GATCAATCGCTCCACGCCAATTGCACTCTGTTGTCGTCGATGCAGGCACGACGGTTGGGCATGTATTTGAAGTTGAGGGACGCTCAGGAGTAGTCACCTCGGTAAGTGGAATCCATGCACTGGTTGCTTTTAAGCGTGCATGACTGGACGGGAATTACTCACCGTCCTATAATTTTTGCATAGCCCGACTTGTGGACCGATTTTTCGGTATCGCAAGCGATCATCGGGGAAATTTACCCACATGATTGAGCAAAGGTACACATTTTCTTATGTTGTTAGCCGCGGGAAGTAATCGTTTAAATTTCGCAGACATCACCGTTCCTGAATGGGGATGGCCGGCGCTTATCGGAGTCATCAGCGTGTTGTTGCTGGTGGACATTTTGGTATTCCATCGCCGTGCACATGTCATCAAGCTAAAGGAAGCACTGGTCGAGTCCATTGTGTGGATCAGCTTTGGTGTGGCGTTCATGTTTGTGGTGTGGTGGATGTTTCGGGGTCAAGCCGACGGGCATCAGGCCGGTATCGAGTACATCAGTGGCTATCTGATTGAGAAGAGCCTGAGCATCGACAACGTATTCGTCTGGGCCATGATTTTCGCTCACTTCCAAGTGCCACGTCAGTTCCAGCACCGCGTGTTGTTCTGGGGAATATTTGGCGCGCTTGTTTTACGCCTCATCTTTATTTTCCTTGGCGTCGCCATTATCGAGCGCTTTGATTACGTGTTGATCGGCTTCGGCGCATTCCTCATTTACACCGGTTATGGAGTGCTGCGTCACGGTGATGATGACACGAATCCGTCAGAAACGAAAACGATGAAGTTATTCCACAAGTTCGTGCCTACAACCGATGAGCTTGATGGTCAAAAACTATTCACACGCGTTAATGGCAAGCGATTTGCCACTCCGCTGCTTGCGGTGTTGGTGATTATCGAGATCTCTGACCTCATTTTTGCTGTTGACTCGGTTCCAGCGGTGCTGGCGGTAAGTCACGAACAATTCATCGTGTTCGGTGCGAATGCATTCGCCATTATGGGGCTGCGCGCGCTGTACTTCCTATTCGCTGACATTAAGGATCGCTTCCGTTACCTGAAGCCCGCAATCTCGGTTTTGCTCATGTACGTAGGTGCAAAGATGCTGATTGCACACTGGTATCACGTGCCAACGCTGTTTTCGCTTGGGTTCATCCTCACGGTCATGACGGTGGCGATAGTGGCTTCTGTAATTCATGACCGCAAGCACTATTCTCCACAGGGTGGCAATAGCTGACGAGGACATTGAACGACTCCGGGACACGGTGTCGTTGGTCGATGTTGTTCAGTCGTATCTTCCATTACGCAGAGTAGGGCGGAACTGGGTTGGTTTGTGCCCGTTCCATGCCGAGAAATCTGGTTCGTTCAACGTACGCGAAGAAACTAAGCGCTATCGCTGTTTTGGTTGCGGGGCCGCGGGCGACGTATTCAAGTTTGTGCAAGAAATTGAGCATCTCGATTTCGTAGGTGCAATAGAACATCTGGCCAACAAAGCTGGAATTCAGTTGAACTACACCTCTGGTGGTCAAAGCAAGGATCGCCAGCGACGTAAGCAACTCGTTGAGGTAATGAACAAGGCGGTGGACTGGTATCACGACCGACTGCTGAACGCCCCAGATGCGCGTGCAGCACGTGACTATTTGCGCGAGCGCGGCTTGTCTGGCGACGTTGCTCGCCAATTTAAAATTGGTTGGGCGCCAGACGACTGGGACGCCATGAGTAAAGACATCGGCGTGCCTATCGATTTGTTGCAAGAAGTTGGACTTGCATTTATCAATAAACGTGGTCGTCCGCAAGATTCGTTTCGCGCACGAGTGTTGTTTCCTATTTTCACCGACGCTGGTGATGCTGTTGCATTCGGAGGTCGCATTCTTCCGGGAAGCACCGACCCAGCGAAATACAAGAATTCATCAGAGACGACCATTTATGCAAAATCAAAAACGCTGTATGGGCTGAATTGGGCAAAGCAAGACATCGTGACTGCAGATGAAGTAATTGTGTGCGAGGGCTACACCGATGTCATTGGTTTCCATCGTTCTGGAATTACTCGTGCGGTTGCAACATGCGGTACTGCACTCACTGAAGAGCATGTTCGACTGCTGAAACGATTTGCCAACAAAGTTGTTCTTGCGTTCGATGCCGATAACGCCGGACAGGGTGCGGCTGAACGGTTTTACGAATGGGAGAGTCGCTACAAAGTGCAGGTGAGTGTTGCGAAGTTCCCTGACGGCAAAGACCCGGGCGACCTTGCTTCCAGCGACCCAGAAGCATTGGCGACTGCAATTAAGAACGCTCAACCATTTCTTGGGTTCCGCTTGCAACGAGTGTTGAATGCAGGATCAATTGCAACGCCTGAAGCCCGCTCGCGCACTGCCGAACAAGCAATGGCGGTTATCAATGAGCACCCCGATATGAACGTGCGCAAAATTTATGCGGGTGAAGTTGCGAGTCACGTAGGCATTGCTGCTGCAGATTTAGTCAAGATCGCGGAACGCGGTTCACGTCGACCAGAGGTCCGTGCTGCTGTTCCATCGCAGTCTGGCCATAAGCGTGAAAGTGCCGAATTCGTTGTGCTTGCCCTCATGATCCAGGACTGGAATGCCATCGCATCGTGGATGAATGAAGCCCTATTTGCCGATGATGTCTATCGCAGGGCGTTTCTGGCACTGATAGTGACAGAGGGCGAATTAAACGGAGCGCTCGAAGCCGCTGACCCTGAAGCCCGTGAAGCATTAGAGCGGGCAGCAGTTGCTGACGTAGAGTCGCAACCAGATGCTGAAGCGTTTAATCTCATTTCTGCGGCAGTGCGACGAGAACTTTCGTACCGAGTCAAGAACATCGACCCTGAACAAATTCGTGTTGATCGAGATGCTCGAATGCTGCTGGAGCAAATGGAAAATCCTGCAACATCACACGATGCTGCCGAGCAGCTACTGGGCTGGCTGAAAATGCGCATGGGTGAGCATTCGTGAGAAGTTCAATTTCGAACGATTCTGGTCCTGATGCTGTCCGTATGTACCTCAATGAAATTGGGCAAGTGGATTTACTCACTGCAGAGGATGAGCGTCGTCTAGGAAAACTGATTAAGGACGGAATAGCCGCTCAGGTTGCGCTCGATGCAAGTGGCGGGAATCTTGGTTTACGAGAGCGTCGCGCATTGCAACGTGAAATCAAGGAAGGCGAGAAGGCCAAAGAGCACATGGTGCGAGCCAACCTTCGCCTTGTTGTCTCCATTGCCCGACGTTACGACCGCAAGGAATTGCAGCTCGCAGACTTGATTCAAGAGGGCAACATCGGTCTGATGCACGCAGCAGACAAGTACGACTTCGAAAAAGGTTTTAAGTTTTCCACATACGCAACATGGTGGATTCGTCAGGCAATGACTCGCGCAATGGCCGACCAGGGACGCAACATTCGCATTCCTGGGCACATGATGGAAATCGTGAATCGTGTGCATCGCGTTGAACGAGAGCTCGCTGCCGAGCTTGAACGCGACCCGCTACCAGAAGAAGTTGCTGTTCGTTGTGGTCTCACCGTTGACAAGCTGCTTGAAGTGATGCAGATCGCACTCACCACCACAAGCCTTGACGCTCCGGTGGGCAGCGATACCGATGATTTAACCGTGGGTGACACCATTGCCAGCCAAAACGAAAACAACGACCCGCAGGAAATTACGGAAAAGGCGCTGCTCAGTGAAGCGGTTGAGCGCACACTCAGCGACCTGCCACCACGCGATCAAGAGATTGTTGCCATGCGGTTTGGTATTGGCAAATATGTTGGCCAGGTGCACACGCTTGAAGAAGTCGCCAAGATTCAAAAGGTGACGCGTGAACGCGTGCGCCAAATTGAGCAGAAAACCCTTGCGCGATTGCGTCATCCGCACAACAGCGCCAACCTGCGCGCGTTTATGGATGACAACTAGCCTGTAGCCATGAGTAACACACCAGGAACCGCGCGGCGCAAAGCCTCGGACTGGAAAGTGGTCACCGTTACCAAGGACGGACGTGGCAGCTCGAAGCCCGACTACGTCGTAACTGAAGAGCCGATGGAAATTCGGGCCGAGGGTCCAGGCCAGGAACCGCAGCAGATTTCGGTCACGATGCGTACGCCTGGAAATGATTTCGAACTAGCCGTCGGCTTTTTGTTTACCGAAGGAATGGTGCAACAGCCCGACGACGTGCGCACGGTGAAGTACTGCGAACTCGTTGAGGGAGAAGAGCAGAAGTACAACATCGTTACGGTTGCGTTGTCGCGAGGTTTCGACATGGCGCTTGCAAGGCGCGCGATGGTCACATCGTCGAGTTGTGGAATCTGTGGAACTGAATCCATCGATCAGTTACTGCAAGCAACCACGCCAGTCGATCGTGAAAGCGGTCCAACAATTACCACAGAAACGCTGATGCGCATTTCTGACTCGGTGCGCAAGTCGCAGCCAACATTTGACCGTACAGGTGGCTTGCATGCAGCCGCACTGTTCGATTCTGAGGGCAACATCTCGCTCGTCCGCGAAGACATCGGGCGCCACAATGCCGTTGACAAAGTAATTGGTGCAAGCGTGATGGCAAAAACAGTTCCGCTTACGAAGTACGGCTTGTTTTGCAGTGGCCGCTTGTCATTCGAGATCATTCAAAAAGCGGTCATGGCACGCATCGCATTTATTGCTGCAGTTGGTGCGCCATCGAGTTTGGCAGTAGAAACTGCAGATGCTTTAGGAATTACTCTCGTTGGGTTTTTGCGCGATGGCAAAGCCAACGTGTACACCCACGAATACCGAATTGAGATGTAACTAGCTAAACGTTGCTTGCGCGCTTGCAGTTCTGCGCAGTACGTCTTCGTCAAGTGTGAAACCAAGACCTGGTTTGTCTGACAGGTGAATCCATCCCTCGGCATCGGCTTCGATGGTTTCGGTCATGATGTAGTCGCGTCGCGCCGTTGACCACTCTGGTGGATCAAATGGGAATTCAATAAATGGCGCGCCAACGGTGCCTGCTGTGAGGTGAAGGTTGGCCATGACGCCGATTCCGTTGCCCCACGTGTGTGGGGTAAAGATCTTCCCAGCGGCTTCAACTTCTTTTGCAAACTTGGCTAGTCCGGTAATGCCTTGTGTGCATACGGCATCTGGTTGGAACACGTCGAAACAACCGCGTTGCAACAACTCGCGGAATTCGTACGGCTCACGCGTAAGTTCGCCACCGGCTATGCGGATCTTCACTCGCTTGCGTAATTCTGCCATGCCTTCGTAGTCGCCACGGTGTAGTGGTTCTTCCATCCAGTACACGCCGTGGCTTTCAAGAACGAGCGCTACGGCCGTTGCGTGATCGGTGCTCCACGGTGTTGCCGTGTCCCACGGCATGCGCCAACCCTGGTTGCAGTCCACCATGAGTTCAATGCTGTCGCCCATGTCTTCGCGAATGGCCTTGATGATTGCAAGGTCATCTTCAAGATTTGGTCGCCCGAAGCGAATCTTTAAAGCAGGGAAGCCAAGCTCGCGGGCTTGTCGCGCAACCTTGACCATGTCGGGAAGGCTGCGGTGTACTCCAGAGGATGCATACGCACGAATCTTGTTGCTGAATCCACCAATCATGCTCCACACGGGTTCGTCCTTGATTTTGCCGATCAAGTCCCACAGCGCCAGGTCGAGTGGCCATGGCCTGCCCGCATGAAATTCAATGTTGGACAACACCGCTGCATGGCGTTCGATATTCAGAGGGTCTTCGCCAATGAAGTAACGCTGATAGTCGGAGAAGCCGTACATGGAATCGCCAGAACCAATACCGCAATTGCCAGCATCGTCAAATACTCGAACGATGGTGGCAGGGAATTGGGTGCGTGGACGAGTGTCCCACGAAGCAGGAAACGGTGGATCAAGCGGCAACTGGTGGTGCGTGATCTCGATTCGAGTGATCGTGGACATGTTGTCGATCCGAACTATGCGCGCATGCGCGAGCCGCTTGGGTCCAAGACAGGCTCAAGTTGCAACGACGCTGGACGAAGTTTGCCAATGATTTCAATTTCGAAACCAGTGGTTCCTTCTGCTGCAAGTTCAGTAGGGATGTAGCCGAGGGCAAGTGACACACCGGAGTAGTGGGCATAGCCGCCAGAGGTGACCCAACCAACAACATTTCCGTTGTGCCATACCGGCTCGTCACCGATGACATCTGCGGGACGCTCAGGGTCGACTTCAACCTTGAACATCACGAGCTTGCGCTTTGGTCCACCGTTGTTCATTTCGGCTTCAACTGCTGCACGACCAATGAACTCGTGATCGAACTTCATTGCACGATCCATGCCAGCTTCTAGCGGCGTGTAGATAGGGCGGTACTCGCGGTACCACGTGCCGAAGTTCTTTTCGAGACGCATGGTGATGAGTGCACGGAATCCGAACAAACGCATGTCGTATTCCTTGCCAGCTTCCATGATGAGGTCGAACAGGTAGCGCTGGTATTCCGGCGCGATCCACATTTCATAACCCAAGTCTCCGGTGTAGGTCATGCGTGACAACCAAATTGGCGCCATGCCAATGTTGACCTTGCGGAATGCCATGAACGGGAAGTCCTTGGTGGCAAGTGAAGTGTCGGTAAGTTTCTGCAAGAGGTCACGCGAGCGCGGGCCTGCAACAGTAAGACCAACCATCGACAACGACAAGTTTTCGAAACGAATTGCACTGTCCTTTGGCAAGTGTGCAATGAACCAACGCGGGTGATGTACTTCAGCAGCCTGCGAACCGAACAAGAAGAATTCTTCTTCGCCAATTCGTGACACCGAGAATTCGCCAACGATCTTGCCTTCTGGGTTCAGCATCGCAGTAAGAACGGTGCGTCCAATTTTTGGCAATGCGTTGGTGAACAAGCTGGTGAGCCATGCTGCAGATCCTGCGCCACTTACTTTGTACTTCGCAAAGTTTGATGCTTCGGAGAAGCCCACGCGTTCGCGAACGGCTTTTGACTCTTCGGCAACATTGGCAAACGCATTTGAGCGGTAGAACGTGACGTCTTCCTTCGGCTCTTTGCCCTTGTCCTGGAACCACAATGGGTGTTCAAGGCCAAAGCCCACGCCCATTACTGCGTTGTGGTCGATGAGGCGGTCATAGATAGGAGTGGTGAGCAACGGGCGTGCTGCTGGAAGCTCTTCGTTCGGGAAGGTGATGCGGAAGCGACGTGAATAGTTTTCGCGCACTTTGCTGTTGGTGTAAGCGAGAGTTGCGTAATCGCCGTAACGAGCAACGTCCATGCCCCAAATGTCTGCACCAGGGTCGCCGTGCACCATCCAGTTAGCAAGCGACAGTCCAACGCCGCCACCTTGTGACAAGCCGGCCATAACAGCACATGCTGACCACATTCCTGGCATGCCCTTGATTGGGCCAACAAGTGGGTTGCCGTCAGGGCTGAAGGTGAATGGGCCGTTTACGAACTTCTTGATTCCTGCGCGACCAACGGCAGGGAAGTGAGCGAATCCGCGCTCAAGTTCTGGAGCGATGCGCTCAAGATCGTGAGGCAACAACTGGAACACGAAGTCCCAGGGTGTGTCTTTTGCAGCCCACGGGCGGTTGTCTTGTTCGTACGTTCCGAGCAAGATGCTTTGGCCTTCTTGGCGGGCGTAAATTTCGCCGGCGAAGTCAATCATGTGCGGCAGTTCTTTGCCAAACGTTTTGTTGTAGTCAATGACTTCATCCATTGGTTCGGTCATCAGGTAGTGGTGTTCCATTGCCAATACTGGCAATTCCAAACCAACCATGCGACCAACTTCGCGCGCCCACAGACCGCCAGCGTTCACAACATGCTCGGTGTGAATCTCGCCCTTGTCGGTATACACAGTCCATGTGCCGTCTTGGCGTGGCTTGATGTCGTTCACCATGGTGTTGGTGTACACCTCTGCTCCGCGGTTGCGTGCGCAAATTGCGTACGCGTGCGTAACTCCGTATGGGTCTACTGAACCTTCGTCTTCGTCGTACAACGCACCAACGAAATACTTCTCTTCAAGCAATGGGTTGAGTTCTTTGGCTTCCTTCATGGACAGCATTTCCATCTTCATGCCCAAGTAGCGACCGCGTGCCATTGCCATCTTCAACCAGTCAAGACGCTCTGGTGTATCGGCTAATTGCAAACCGCCTGGCAAGTGAATGCCGCAGTTTTGCCCAGACTCGGCTTCAATCTCTTTGTACAAGTTGACCGTGTATTGCTGAAGGCGAGCAACGTTTGGGTCGCCATTCAAGGTGTGCATACCGCCGGCTGCGTGCCAAGTGGAGCCTGCAGTGAGCTCTTTGCGCTCGACGAGCACAACATCGGTCCAACCTGCTTTGGTGAGGTGATAGAGCACAGATGCTCCAACAACGCCGCCGCCTACGACTACTACGCGTGCTGATGATTTCATGAGTGATGTCCTTCCGTATTAAACGTAAATCTGTTCATTAAAAATCGGTTGCCACGCCGCCCTCGGCGACGCGACGCTTCGTGAATTCGGTGAGTTCCTGTTGAATCGCAGAATCAATTTCTGGTGCAACGTATTCTTCGACGTACGCCTGGGCAAGCTGTTTTGCCTTTTGATCGGCTGTTGGTTTGCCTGCTTCTTCCCACGACTCGTAGTTGCGCCAATCGGAAATCAATGGCTTATAGAACGCGTCGCGGAAGCGATCTTGAGTGTGCTGCGTGCCGAAGAAGTGACCAGCAGGGCCCACTTCTTGGATCGCCTCGAATGCCAACGTTGATTCGTCAACAACGATTGGCTCTAAGTAGTCGGCAACCATGGCGAGCAGGTCGGCATCGAGTACAAACTTCGCGAGCGAGGCATGCAGTCCGCCCTCCATCCAGCCTGCGCCGTGCATGAGGAAGTTCACGCCGCCTTGGATTGCTCCCCACAAGGAGAACACGCTTTCGTACGCGGCTTGGGCATCGAGTGCGTTTGCTGCGCACACGTTGCTTGAGCGAAATGGAACTTTGTATCGGCGTGCAAGCTGTCCGCCAGCCATTGCCGTGCGCATATATTCGGGGGTTCCAAATGCTGGCGCACCTGACTGCATGTCCACGTTTGAAGTGAATCCGCCGTACATCACTGGTGATCCAGGGCGAACGAGTTGCGTAAACACCATTCCAGCAAGTGCTTCAGCATTTTGCAGTGACAACGCACCAGCAAGTGTGATTGGAGCCATTGCACCCGCAAGTGTGAACGGTGTGATGACGATGATCTGGTTGCGCGCCGAATATTCCATGATGCCTTGCAACATCGGAATATCGAGACGTAGTGGTGAAGACGAGTTGATGATGGTGAACACTGACGGCTCTTTGTCAAGAGTTGCATCATCAATTCCGCGAGCGATACGCGACATTTCCAACACGTCTTGGTTGCGCTGGCGACCAAGGCTGTAACAGTGAATCGGCTTGTCGGTCATGGTCAGCATGTCGTACGTGCATTCCAGGTGACGGATAGAAGCGTGTAGGTCAACTGGCTCAACTGGGTAGCCAGCAGTGAAGTGCACAATGTTGAAACTTTGTGTCAGCTTCAGAAGATCCTGAAAGTTCTGACGATTTCCTGCGTGACGAGTTCCGTCAAGCTCCATAAAGTTTGGCGGGCTAGCAACAGAACCGAAAGCCATCCAGTCAGCGCCAATGTTGAGAGTGTGGTTCGGATTGCGTGAATGCAATTTGAATTCACTTGGACACGTTTTGATGGTCTCTTCAACGAAGGCCGGGTCGAAGCGAACGCGGTTGTCCGTTATTTTTGCTCCACCAGATTTGGCAATCAGTTCGAGGGCTTCTGGAAGCAAGAAGTCAATACCGATTTCAGAAAGCACGCGCAATGATGCGCGGTGGATTGATTCAACTTCGTCATCACTGATGACTTTGGTTGGGGCGTACCGCATGCGTGGCTGGCGAAATGCCTTCTGCTCGGGAAGGCGAGAGCGCGGACCTGCGGCTTGACGTTCACGTCCGCGGCGACGCGGTCCACCAGTTTCGACTTCAGTCACGATGTCCCTCAATTTGGTTCACGGGCCCGAAAGTTCGGACCACACAAGGAGGAAACACTACAACCAAGACTTGATTTTTGCCATATTGCATATGGCATTAAGGCAATTGTGAAAGAGATTTACCCGCGGCGGCGGCGAATTTCTTCGGAGATGGCCGGCACGATTTTGTGCAGGTCGCCAATAACCGCATAGCCAGCCTTGGTCACGATGTTGGCTTCCTTGTCGATGTTGATGGCAAGGATGTTCTTTGACGCCATTGCTCCCACCCAGTGCTGGATGGCGCCTGAAATTCCACAGGCGATGTAGATATCTGGAGCAATTCGGGTTCCCGTTTGGCCCACCTGGTCGGTGTGGTTGCGCCAACCGTTATTAGTGACAGCGCGAGAACAGCCGACAACTCCACCGAGCAGACCTGCGAGTTCTTCTAGGGGAGCGAATGCTTCTGCAGAACCAACGCCGCGACCACCGCTCACTACCACTGGTGACGTGGCGAGTGTGACACCAGCGACACGCTCAACGCGGTCCTGCACAAATGAATGCATGACTGAATCTTTCAGTTCAACATCATGCACGGTGTTGCTTGCAGTTGCAGGTGACTCGACTGCTTCAACTGTGTGGTTGGCAAGTGTGACCAGCTTGATAGCAGCATCAACTTCAGAATCTTCGAGCAACGAGCCGCCCCAGCGTGCGCGAACAACTTTCAATGGCTGCGCGCCAGTAAATGCGGAATCAAATTCCAAACAGTTCATTGATGCTGGCAGGTCTAGGCGTGCGGCAACTTGTGCAATAACTTCATGACCACGTTCTGTTCCAGTGCCAATAACTACTTGCGGCGAAATTTTTCGAACTACTTGTGCAACTGCTTCGCCCCATGCTTCTGGGCCGAAGTCAGTGAGAGCATTGTGATGTGCTTGGTGCACCACGGTCGCTCCGTATTGTGCGGCAACAGTTGAGAGAGCATCTGCATTTGCCCCCACGGTCACCGCTTCAAGCGAGGTGCCCATTTGGTTTGCGAGATTGCGAGCTGCTGTGAGCACACCAAGTGATGCTGAAGCAATGGTTCCGCGATCGTGTTCGATAACTGCAAGAACGCTCATTTGAACACTCCCAATTCTTCAAGCAAGTCAACAACTGCAGAGGCTGCTTCTGGGCCAGTTCCTAAAATTTGTGTGTTACTTACGCGTTCAGGAGGACGCTGTAGCTGAATCATTTTCAATCCGCCAACAGAGCCGGTTGATTCTGTGCGAGTGACATCTACCTTCTTCGAAGCCAAGCGACCTTTCATGGTCGGGTAGCGGGGAAGGTTGATTCCCTCTTTCACGCCAACAGCCGAAGGCATTGGCAATAGGTAGATCTCTTGGCCAGCGTCGCTTTCACGGCGAACTTTGGCAACGGTTCCGTCGATATCGAGGCCTTTTGCACCATTCACCATTGGGCGACCAAGTTTAAGTGCGACTCGGATGCCCACTTGATATCCGCATGAATCTGCTGACTCATTGCCGAACAACACCAAATCAAATTTGCCATTTGCGTTTTCAAGATCAGTAATCACCGAAGCAATTGCTTGCGCGGTGCGCTGCGGATCCCAATCCGATTCTGTAATGGGAACGAGCACTGCTTTCGCTGCGCCAACACTGACTGCTGTGCGTAGTTGCTCTTCTGCCTCGATTGGTCCAAGAGTAAGCACGGTTACTTCGCCGCCGTGTTTTTCAACCAGTTGCACAGCTTGTTCAACTGCACACTCTTCGTGTGGGCTGACGGTGAAACCAAGAAACGCGGTATCCACGCCCAGGCCATCTTCGGTGATGTTGATGCGTGCACCAGGAGCTGGCACGCGCTTCACGCAAACGAGAATGTTCATGGCGAGTTACTTAGCTCTTCATGCGAGCGTCGGTTGGGTCGAACAGCGGTTGACTGCCAACTCGTGCGACTTTCACAGGGAACAACTCGTTCATGTACATCACGCGCAGTTCATTGCCTTCAACAGCATGTTCTGGTGTGAGGTAGGCGAGGAGCAAGTACTTGCCAAGCGATGGTCCCATGCCAGCAGTAGTCACTCGTGAAACACGACCCTTGGCGTCAACTATGCGCTCGCCGTTCTTGGTGAGGATTGGTTCGTTACCACCGGTTGGGTAGCGCTTGATACCTGACTTCGACGTGTGGTCAAGAATTTCGAGCGTGCACATCATTGCAGCTGGCTTTTCTTCACGTGCCTTCATGTATTCGGCCTTACCAATGAAGTCTGCAGACTTCACCTTCGGACGTGCCAAGCCTGCTTCAACCGGTGAGTATTCGCTTTCAAGTTCTGCGCCCATGAGGCGATAACCCTTTTCGATACGACCGGTTACTGCATATACGCCCATTCCAACTGGAATGATGTCGAACTCTTTTCCGGCTTCGGCAATGGTGTCCCACATGCGTAGACCGTGCTCCATGCGTGTGTAGACCTCCCAACCATTTTCTCCAACATATGAAATGCGGAACATGGTTGCAGGTACACCATCGATCAAAACGTCGCGCACTGATCCATATGGGAAGTTTGCCTGCGATACGTCGAATGGAATCAACTTGCCTTCGGCGTCGATGGTCTGTGTTGCCTTCGCCATGGTCTTTTCGGCGTTTGGTCCCCACACGCCAATGGTGCACAACGCTTGGCTCATGTCGGTGAATGTGACCGAACCATCTGTTGGCATGTACTTCTTGAACCAGTACTTGTCGCGTCCACCGTCGAATGCGCCGGTGATAACACGGAAGTGTTCTTGGCCAAGGCGCATGATGGTGAGGTCGCCGCGGAATCCGCCGCCTGGGGTGAGAAGCGGTGTGTAGACCGAACGGCCAACAGCAACATCCACGTTGTTTACGCAGACGTATTGCAAGAAATTGACAACGCCTGGGCCTTCGAAATCGAATTCGTTGAACGCGGTGAGGTCCACCATGCCAACTGATTCGCGCATTTGCATGTGTTCTGCGTTGGTAATTGGTGACCACCAGCGTGCATCCCATTCGTGTTCGCGTGGTGCGCACACTTCAGGGAACTTGTCTACGAGTTTTGCGTTCGATGCGAACCACTGTGGGCGCTCCCAACCGCGAGCATCGAAGAATGTTGCACCAAGTGCTTCTTCACGTGGGTAGAACGGACTGCGACGCATGTTGCGCTGCGATGCCCATTGTTCGCGTGGGTGCACAATGCCGTACGTCTTGTTGAAGTGCTCATCGCAACGTGCGTAAATGTGGTGTTCAGTCTTCTCGTGTGGGTAGAAGCGGCTGATGTCTGACGAGTGTGGGTCACACAAATGTGGGTATCCATAAGTCATCCACTCGGCAACGAGCTGAGCAATGCCTGGACCTTCTTTAATCCACACTGCAGCTGCTGACCACAAGTTTTTTACTTCAACGGTTTCGCCGAGCACTGGCATTGCATCTGGTGTGAGTGAGAGCAAGCCGTTAATGGCGTATTTAATTTCGGCGTCGCCGAGCATTTCCATCAGTTCAATTGCTTGTTCCATCTGTGGATCGAAGTCGTCCATGGTGAGCGGCAATTCGGTTGGGGAGAGTGCCGATGCTTCGTTTGAAGGAATGTCATTTGGATGCATGAAGATTGCACGGTGCGCGTACGAACCAACTTCCATTGAGCCTGTTGACTGGCGCTCGTAACAGAAGGTGTCCATGTCGCGAACAATTGGAAACGCAACTTCGGCGTTGGTCTTTTGCAATACATCGATTGGTCCAACGTCTGCCATCTGGTGAACTGCAGGCGTAAGTGGAATGTTTGCGCCTGCCATCTTGGCAATGCGAGGGCTCCACACACCGCAAGCAATGACGACGTATTCGGCTTCGATGCGGCCCTTGTTAGTTACAACTGCAGTTACTTGGCCATTCTTGGTTTCAACGTCAAGCACTTCAGTGTTGGCGAATACTTGCAAGTGACCAGCCTTCAATGCACTTTCGCGCATCAAGGTTCCGGTTTGTAGCGAGTCAACAACGGACACGCTTGGCGTGTAAAAACCACCGAGCAGAATCTTTTCGTTAATAAACGGAACGAGCTCTTTGATTTCGGCTGGGGTGAGCAACTTTGAATCGATGCCCCATGCCTTTGCAGACGTCATGCGGCGGTTGAATTCCTCCATGCGCTCTGGCGTACGAGCAACTTCAATACCGCCAGAGGTGTTGTTCATGCCGTGCTCGATGTACTGCTGCTGTGAAGCAAGTGTGAGCAGAGCCATTTCCTTGTTGTGGTCGGTAGGGAAAATGAAGTTCGATGCGTGACCGGTAGATCCACCAGGGTTTGGCAATGGTCCCTTGTCGATGAGCACCATGTCGGTCCAACCGAGCTTGCTCAGGTGACCTACGAGGCAGTTGCCCACGATTCCGGCACCGATAACGACACACTTTGCGCGACTTGGAAATTCACTCACGAGATACCCCCAAAAAGAGGACCGCACCCCCGTTGGGCGAGGCCACTATTGAATTTTGGTAGTATATCAGCGCAATATCATCACCTAAAAATCGGGATATGATGTCGCGCGTGAGTACTTCGCTGAGCGAGCAGGCCTATCTCGAGATCCGGAACAAGATCGTCCGCCTCGAACTGGCCCCCGGCGACGTCATCAAAGAAGAGGCCCTGCAGGGGCAACTTGGCATTGGTCGAACCCCAATCCGTGAGGCCCTTCAGCGTTTGGCCCGCGACCAATTCGTCACGGTTATTCCTCGTCGCGGAATGTTGGTGTCGGGGATTGACGTCATGGAATTGAGCATGTTGTACGAGACCCGTGCATTGCTTGAGCCGTACGCCATGCGACTTGCCGCCAAACGTGGCAGAAAAGATCATTGGGATGAAATGGCTCGAGTGCTTGCACGAGCAGAAGCGCCTGGAGCAACAAACGACGACCTCATGAAAATTGATCGTCGTTGTCATGAAATTGTGTGGGATGCAGCAGGCAATCGTTTTCTTACTGCAACTCTCGACATGATGTACGCACAGAGTGATCGCTTGTGGCATTTATACATTGCCGATGTTGCCGACATGAAACATGCGGTGCAAGAGCATGGTCAAATGTTCGAGCGACTTGCAGCAGGCGATGGCGATACCGCCGCAGAACTTTGCGAAAAGCATGTGCGCGGCTTCGATGATGAAATGAATCAGGCAGTGCGTAAGCGACTGAGTTCGCCACTTCCAAAATAGCTAGTCAAATTTTCCAAGAACCTGTGCAGGGTCTGTGCTTGTCGTATCTGGCCAATTCGAATACCAAATGTCGGCTGCCGATGTGCCGACGTGCAGTGGCAAGCGATCAAAGCCATCAAGTGGCATAACGAGTGGCTGAACAACAACGTCCCAGCGGGGTTTTGAAAAGTATGGAAATGATTGGCGTGGTTTTCCTGATTTATTAAATACGCGGTGTGGGGTAGAGAACAGTCGGCCACCGCTCCACAACTCCAACATGTCACCGACGTTGAGCACCATGCCGTCTTCGGGACATTGTGCATCAATCCATTCGTCATTTCTCTTGCGTACTTCAAGTCCGCCAATTGGATCGTGCGCGAGCAGCGTGAGCAGATTGAAATCTTTGTGTGGGTGAATGCCCCACGTGTCTGCTTGTGGTTCAACGGGTGGGTAGTTCAACAACGTCATGTTGGTGAGCGGCATGGACATGCACGACAGCAACACCGAAGGGTCAACGCCAAGTTGTTCGCATAACGAAATAATCAGCGATTCACTCACCCCATCGAGTGCGTGCCAGTACTCCATGATTGGCTTGCGAACGTCGACATCGATTGCCGGCCAAATATTTGGTCCATACAAATCACACTGTTGGCGAATGGGATCATTTGCATCGGTTTCAAAATGCAATTTCCACGCTTCGTATTGATCGGCCTTACCCTCACCGGAATTTGGTGTGAAATATCCGAGTGGTACGAATCCGCGGTAGTTGCCTTTCACCACCATGTTGCGCAGCAGGGTTTCTCGTGGCGTATCGAATACTGCTTTCACTGCCGCGCGCATGTTTGCAGTGATCTCTGGGCTCACACCATGTCCAACCACAATCGCAAAACCAATTTCGGACAGAGCGGCAAAAAGGTCGCTCGATGCCATGTTGTAGTTGGGATCTGCCTGCCCAATGCGCAATGGGGCAATATCAATTACCGGCAGTCTGTCGGGCATTCACCAAACCTATATCAGCTCGCAAATCCATACGGAGCGTGTCATATATCAGGCGCTCTCGCCCCTATATAGTGGTGCGACCAAATCGCCACGCGGTGGCCATTGAACGGGGAGTCTCCAACATGTCGTTTCCATCAGATCTCGAAATTGCTCGCGCGGGTAAGCCACTTCCGCTGAAGGACATCGCTGCGCAAATGGGAATCGGCGAGCATTTGCTCGAGCCGTACGGCAAGAGCCTTGCAAAAATCAGTCTTGATGCAATCGATGAATTGAAGTCACGTCCGAAGGCAAAGTACGTCGTGGTTACTGCAATTACCCCAACGCCACTCGGCGAAGGAAAGACAACGACAACTGTTGGACTTGGTCAAGCGTTCAAGCACATCGGCAAAAACGCAATCATTAGTCTCCGTCAGCCATCAATGGGACCAACCTTTGGTATCAAGGGTGGTGCTGCAGGTGGTGGATACAGCCAAGTTATTCCCATGGAATTGCTGAACTTGCACCTCACCGGTGACTTCCATGCGGTAACCGCTGCACACAACTTGCTGTCGGCAATGGTGGATAACCATTTGCACCAGGGCAACGAACTCGACCTCGACATGGACAACATCACATGGCGCCGAGTAATCGACGTAAACGATCGCTCATTGCGCAACATCATTGTTGGTCTTGGTACCAAAGAAGACGGTGTAGTTCGTCAGACCGGTTTCGATATCACCGCTGCTTCTGAAGTGATGGCGATTCTTGCATTGTCAACATCGCTCGAAGACATGCGTCAGCGTTTTTCGCGCATCGTTGTCGGTTACAACACCAAGGGTCAACCAGTAACCGCAGAGCAACTCAGCGGTGCTGGCTCGATGGCCGTCATCATGCGCGATGCAATTAAGCCAAACCTTCTGCAGACACTCGAGAACACTCCAGTGATCGTGCACGCGGGACCATTCGGAAACATCGCACACGGCAACTCATCCATCATCGGCGACATGATCGGTATTCACTGCGGTGACTATCTCATTACCGAAGCCGGTTTCGGCGCCGACATGGGTGCAGAGCGCTTCTTCAACATCAAGTGTCGTTACTCGGGCATGACTCCAGATGCTGCAGTGTTGGTGACAACGGTGCGTGCATTGAAGGCACACTCCGGTAAGTACAAAATTGTTGCAGGAAAGGCTTTGCCTCCAGACTTGCTCGCAGAAAACCCAGCAGACGTTGAAGCAGGCGGCGAAAACCTTCGTGCACAAATTGAAAACGTGAAGGCCCACGGCGTAGTTCCAGTTGTAGCTATCAACTCATTCCCAACCGACCATGCGTCAGAGCATGATGCAATTCGCAAAATTGCCGAGGCTGCAGGAGCACGTGTTGCATTGTGCACACACTTTGCTGATGGTGGTGCTGGTGCGGTTGAGCTAGCAAAGGCTGTTGAGGAAGCATGCAACGAAAAGAACAACTTCCACATGCTGTACAAAGACGAAGCATCACTCAAGGAAAAGATTGAGACTGTTGCCAAGACCATTTACGGAGCAGCAAACGTCACCTATTCGGCTCTTGCTGAGAAGCAATTGAAGAATTACACCGACAATGGTTTTGGCCACTTGCCGGTATGTATTGCCAAGACCCACTTGTCAATCTCTGGAGATGCCTCATTGAAGGGTGCGCCTAAGGGCCACACGCTCAATGTTCGCGAAGTTCGTGCCTCAGTTGGTGCAGGCTTCGTGTATCCAATCTGTGGCGACATGCGTACTCTCCCAGGCCTTGGCACAAAGCCAGCCGCAGCGATCATCGACTTTGATGAGAATGGCGAAATCGTCGGTCTTTCATGAGCATTGACTACAAGCGCACGCCGGGTGGCGCCATCTTGATGGATGGCAACAACTTGCGCGATGAAACCGTTGCGCGTTTGCGCAAGGAAATCGAAGCCGCTGGTTCGCCTGCAGTGTGTTTGGCAACCGTTTTGGTTGGAGGCGATAAGCCGAGTCATATCTATGTTGCAAGCAAGCACAAGAAGGCTCAAGAAGCGGGAATGATCTCTGTTGGAGTGCATCTTGAAGAGGATGCAACTCAGGATCAGGTTGAAGCAGAAGTGCGCAAGCTTGCTGCAGACGCAACCGTGCATGGAATTTTGGTGCAACTACCGTTGCCAAAGCATCTTGATACTGAACGAGTGCTTGCGTTGTTGCCACCAGAAAAAGATGTAGATGGTCTGACCGAGCGTTCAATGGGCAGATTGCTACGTGGTCTTCCGGGTCATGCCCCGTGCACGCCACTTGGAGTGATGCGTTTACTAGAGCGCTACGAAATTCCGACTAAGGGCAAACGTGTTGTTGTAATTGGTCGCTCAACTCTTACCGGCTTGCCGCAATTGGTTCTGTTTCTACGCAAGGGTGGCGATGCCACAACAACCTGCACGCATTCGCATACCTCGCCCGAGGATTTGAAGGCGTACTGCCGTGAAGCAGACATCATTGTTTCATGTGTAGGTATTGCTCGATTGATTACCGCCGAACACGTTAAGCCTGGCGCAACTGTCATCGATGTTGGTGTGTCGCGCATTGAAGCGAAAATTGTTGGCGACGTAGATTTCGATTCGGTTCAAGCAGTTGCTGGTGCGATCACTCCGATGCCTGGCGGAACTGGTCCTATGACCATTGGTTGTTTGTTGGAAAATACGTTGGCCGCAGCAAAGATGCTCGGCGCATTTCCGTCAAAGTAACTGAAGTTAAATAGCTGCTGGCGCTTGCAAGCGTTTTGCAGTTGACTGTGTGAGGCGATCCAAGATTGTTGCCATAATCACAATCGCTACGCCAACTTCTGCGCCGAGTCCCTTGTTTGGTCCAGTGAGCGCTTCGATGGATCGGTAGCCCAATCCGCCGCCACCCACCATGCCGGCGATAATGGCCATTGCAAGCACCATCATGACCATTTGATTGATTGCCAAAATGATGCTTGGCATTGCAAGCGGAATTCGAACACCCCACAACACTTGGCGTTCTGTGGCACCAAATGTGGTGGCTGCTTCGATTGATTCTTTGCTGACATGGCGAATTCCTAGAGACGTCAAACGAATGCCTGGCGGGATTGAGTACACCACTGCGGCAATTACGCCAGGGACCGGTCCAACCGTGAAGATCATGACGAAAGGAATGGCATAGATCAACGGTGGAATAGTTTGTAAAGAATCAAGTATCGGAGAAAATGCCGCCTCAGCGCGCGGGCGCGTGCCAAGCCAAATTCCGATTGGTAGCGCAATCAGCATGGAGATCAATACTGCAACGAGGGTTTGTGAAAGCGTGTCTACAGCGTCGGTCCATCTGCCAGTGAGACCAATCATCACAATGCCAAAAAACGTGGTGAGTGAAAGTTTCCATCCTGCAATTGCGTAAGCGATCGCAGAGGCGGCGATAACAATGAGCTGCCACGAGAACGTGTGGTTCAATAATTTTTGAGAGCGAACGAGCACATCGCGGACAATGAAGTCATTGAACGGGTGCGTAATGAAAGAAAAGGTGTCACGGAACCAAATGACTCCAGTGTCAACTGGGTCGGCAAACGAGGTTCCCCATGAGAATGGGAACTCATGCCATCCGAGTAGGCGTCCTGCGATGGTTGCTACAACAAGAGTGCCAACAATGAACGACCATTGTTTTCTCGATGGCGTGAATTGGGTGGAGCCAGGCTCACGCACCAACGCGAGGCTCACTCGGTCGAGAACGAATGCAACCGAGACAACAGCAAGGCTTACGACGAGTCCGCGCCCAGGTGAAAGTTGGCGAACAGTTTGCATAATCTCTTGTCCAAGCCCACCGGCACCAACGAGCGTGGCAATGACCACGATGCCGAGTGCCATCATCACGGTTTGATTGATTCCAGCAATGATCGAGGGGAGGGCGAGAGGAAGTTGAATACGGGCAAGAATCTGGCGTTTCGTTGCGCCAAACATTTGTCCTGCTTCAATTGCCGAGTGCGGAACTTGCTGAATGCCAAGTGAGGTAAGTCGAACCATTGGTGGCAATGCGTACACCACGGTGGCGATAGCGGCGGGAACTTTGCCAATACCGAACAACAACACGATGGGAATTAAATACACCGTTGCGGGAACGGTTTGCATTGCATCAAGAATGGGTCGGAGTATCGATTCGACGCGTTTATTGAGTGCGGTCCATACGCCAAGCGGAACTCCGATGATCACGCTGATTGCAACCGAAACCGCCATAAGCGAAATGGTTTCAATACTTTGCGACCACACTCCAACAATTCCTGGGTAGATCACTGCGAATGCAGCGAAACTTGCAACAACCCATTTTCCTGTTCGAGCGATTACGGCGAACACGATGATGGGTGGAATAAACCATGGCAGCCAGCCAATGAATGCTTCGGTTTTATTCAGTCCAAACTCCACAAGCCACGTGACGGGGTTGAGTAAGTAGGTAAACAGCCAATGATGGCTGCGATTCGAACGCACCCACGATTGCAATGTATTCACCGGGTCTGAAAGATGGATATTCCACGATTTTGGAAATCCACCACTACCCGCAAGTTGTAATCCAACGAGCAACGCAACGAATGCAACGATGATTGTGCGGTATCGCTTGATCATCACTGTTCGGCTTGAAGCATGCTTGCCACGTTGTGGCGGTTGATTACGCCGATGGCTGTGCCGTGTTCATCAACAACACGGATTGCTTCGTCGTGTTCGAGCAACATTGGGACCACAGTTTCAATTCGAGCCGTTGCTTTCACCGTTCGTGCGCCTTCGGATGCAGTTCCAGCGACCGTGACAGAGCGCACGCTCAATACTTTTGCACGTGGAACATCGTTGACGAATTCACGGACATACGGGGTAGCCGGATTCGTCACGATTTCTTCAGGCGTCCCTACTTGATCGAACATTCCGTCTTTCATGATGGCAATGCGGTCGCCAAGTCTCAGCGCCTCTGCAAAGTCATGGGTAATAAAGATGATGGTTCGCTGCATAGTTTTTTGCAGTCGGATGAGCTCGTCTTGCATTTCTTTGCGGATCAGCGGATCGAGTGCAGAGAAGGGTTCGTCAAACAACAAAATTTCTGGGTCGACGGCAAGCGCGCGTGCAAGACCGACACGTTGCTGCATGCCTCCCGAGAGTTGTTGTGGATAACGGTCTGCCCAACCGTCTAGTCCAACGATCTTGAGCACTTCAGTGGCGCGTGCCATCCGAGTTGCTTTGTCGACCTTTTGCACTTCAAGCCCATATGCGATGTTGTCTATTACTTTGCGATGGGGGAATAGCCCGAAGTGTTGAAACACCATGCTTATTTTTCCGCGCCGAACTTCGCGCAAATGATCTGCATCCATTGCTAAAAGATTTTCACCGTTGAGTAACACTTCACCCGATGTTGGTTCAATGAGGCGCGAGAGGCAACGAATGAGTGTGGACTTGCCCGAGCCACTCAGGCCCATCACCACAAATGTCTCACCCTTGGCCACGCTGAATGAAACGTCGCGAACGGCAACCGTTTGGTCAATGTTCGTGATGATGTCCTGGCGAGTCGCACCCGATTGGGCAAGCGCTATTGCCTCATTTGGCGAACCTTGCCCGAATACCTTCCACACATTGCGAACTTCAATGGCTGGCGATGCGTCCCCGTGCACAGTGGACACCTTAGTTCCACCTCTATCAATGACTTCAAGACTTGATTATGCTGGATTTACGCACCTACGGTGCATTCAAAACAAAGGGGAGAATATGCGTTCGAGTAAGAAATTGCTGGTCGTTGGTCTCGTTGCAGTTGGGTCGCTCATTGGAGCAGCCTGCGGCGGAAGCAGCACAGCATCAGACACCACAGTCGCCGCTGGCGGATGTGCAGCACCAGAGGCGAATCTCAGTTCCACTGGCACAGAAACCATCAAGATTGCCCGTAACAACTGGTCGGCTTCGGCTGTTGAAACGGAAATCGTGAAGCAGTTGATCGAGAAAAAGCTCGGCAACCCAGTAGAAATTGTTGACATCGACGAGAACGCAATGTTCGCCGGTATGTCATCTGGTGATATTGACGCCAGCGTTGAAGTGTGGCCATCTGGTGTTGTCGCCGATGAACAAGCATTTATTGACGATTGCTCAGTTACCAACATGGGTACGCTCGGCGCAGTTGGAAAAATTGGCTGGTTCGTTTCGGATTACGCACTCACTCAGTTCCCACAGTTGTCATCGTGGGAAGGCTTGAAGGATCCAGCAGTTGCTAAAGCATTCGCCACAGCAGCAACTGGTGACAACGGTCGTTTCCTTGGTATGGACCCATCGTTCAGCCAATACGACGAAGCAATCATCGCCAATCTTGGCTTGCCTTTCCAGGTTCAGTTCTCTGGATCAGAAGCAGCTACGCAAGCAGAAATCTCGGCACTCTCTGCTGAGAAGAAGCCAGTGTTGGTGTACTACTGGAGCCCATCGGGTGCTGTAGGTAAGTACAACTTGAAGAACATTGCATTGCCAGCACCAACAGTTGATTGTGCAACAGATGGCGCAAAGTGCGATGGCGACTACCCAGAAGATCCATTGTTCAAGATTGCTTCAACGAAGTTGGCTGCAAAGGATGGAAAGGTATTTAACTTCTTCCAGAAGTTTGCTCTCACCACCGATGATCAGCTTTCATTCCTCGGACCAGTAGACATCGACAAGGTAGACCCTGCCAAGGCTGCTAGCGACTGGATCGCTGCAAACGAAGCAACATGGTCGGTGTGGTTTAGTTAATGAGCAATTTGTAATACACATACGTGTAAAGAAGTGGCGGGGCGAAAGCCCCGCCACTTTTGTTTTTACATGGCAGAATGAGCGCGTGAAAAAGTCTTTTGATTACGTGATCGTTGGCGGTGGATCTGCGGGCTGTGCGCTCGCGAATCGCTTGAGCGAAGATCCAAACAACTCGGTTCTGGTTCTTGAAGCCGGTCGCCCTGACTATTGGTTTGATGTGTTTGTGCACATGCCAGCTGCTCTCGTATTTCCTATTGGCAACAAGCTGTATGACTGGATGTATTCCTCGCAGCCAGAACCGCATATGAACGGTCGCCGAATTACGCACGGGCGCGGAAAAATCCTTGGAGGTTCCTCGAGCATCAACGGAATGATTTTCCAACGCGGAAACCCGCTCGACTACGAACGTTGGGGAGCTGATGCAGGAATGGGCGAGTGGGACTATGCGCATTGCTTGCCGTACTTCAAAAAGATGGAATCGTGTATCGCAGCAGAACCTTCCGATAAATTCCGCGGGAAGTCGGGTCCGTTGCATATGGAACGTGGAGCAGTAAAGAATCCACTGTTTGGTGCGTTCTTTAAAGCAGTGCAGGAAGCCGGCCATCCAATTACGCAAGATGTGAACGGTTATCAACAAGAGGGCTTCGCCGCGTTTGATCGCAACGTGAAGCGTGGACGTCGCTACAGCGCGGCACGCGCATATTTGCATCCAGTAAAACATCGCAAAAATCTCACGGTGCAATGTCGCGCATTTGTTACCAAAATAGTGACTGATGGAAAAACCGCAACGGGTGTTGAATATGAATTGCCGTTTGGTCGCAAGCGCTCAGTTCAAGCGAAAGAAATTATTTTGTGCGGAGGAGCCTTTAACTCACCGCAGTTGTTGCAAGTGTCTGGCATTGGCAATAGTGAAGATCTAAAACGAGTTGGAATCAATCCTGTGCATCACCTTCCTGGTGTTGGCGAGAACCTGCAGGACCATCTTGAGGTATACGTTCAGCATTCGGCAACGCAGCCAGTGTCTTTGAATCCAATGATGAAAATGTGGCGTCGTCCATTTATTGGATTTGCTTGGTTGTTCCGCAAAGGACCAGGAGCATCGAATCATTTTGAAGCTGGCGGTTTCATTCGCAGTAACAACACCGTGAAATATCCGAATTTGATGTTTCACTTCCTACCGATAGCCGTTCGCTACGACGGAACTGCGCCAGCAGGTGGACACGGCTATCAAGTGCACATTGGTCCGATGTATTCGAATTCGCGTGGCAGTTTGAAAGTGACTTCAGGAGATGTGCACGACAAGCCGGCTTTCACCTTTAACTATCTGTCGACGGAAGAAGATAAACACGAGTGGGTCGAAGCAATTTCGGCGGCACGGAAGATCTTGAACCAGCCTGCTTTCGCGCCATTCAGTGGTGGTGAAATTTCACCTGGGCCAACCATTGTCTCGGACGCCGATGTGTTGGAGTGGGTGCGCAAGGATGGTGAAACCGCCTACCACCCTTCATGCACCTGTCGAATGGGAATAGACGAAATGTCGGTCATCGACCCCGCCACTATGCGGGTTCGGGGCATGCAAGGGCTCCGAGTAGTGGATGCCTCGGTGATGCCGTATGTAACGAATGGCAACATCTACGCCCCGGTCATGATGGTTGCAGAGAAGTCGGCGGACATCATTTTGGGCAAGGCCCCACTGCCGCCAGAAAACCTTGATTTCTACCGTCACCACTAATTAGGGCGGATGAATAGGTGGCTGTAAGGCTGTCCTGATAACCTTTTCCTCGCCGTGATATATCTCGGCACCACTCAGTAACGGGAGTACACATGAGCGATTTTGACGACATTGATCTTGCTGGTCTTACTAACGAAGACCTCATAGCCCAAATGCACGACGACCTATATGACGGTCTCGGCGAGGAAATTGTTGAAGGCACCACCATCTTGTTGGACCGCGGTTGGGGCCCAGACAAAGTGTTGCAGCAAGCACTTGTAGAAGGAATGCGCATCGTTGGTGTTGACTTCCGTGATGGAATTTTGTTCGTACCTGAAGTGCTACTGGCAGCCAACGCGATGAAAGCTGGAATGAACATTTTGCGTCCGTTGCTTGCAGAAACTGGCGCGGAGTCAGTTGGCAAAGTAGTAGTTGGAACGGTGAAGGGCGACATTCACGACATCGGCAAAAACTTGGTTGCCATGATGATGGAAGGCGCCGGCTTTGAAGTGATCGACCTCGGAATTAACACCGATGCCGACAAGTTCATTGCAGCACTCGAAGAACATCAGCCAGACATTCTTGGAATGTCAGCATTGCTCACCACCACCATGCCGTACATGAAGGTTGTTGTTGACACCATGAAAGAGCGTGGTATTCGCGACAAGTACATCATCTTGGTTGGTGGTGCACCGTTGAACGAAGAGTTCGGTGCTGCTGTAGGCGCAGACGCATACTGCCGCGATGCTGCAGTTGCTTCGGAAACTGCAAAAACTCTGGTCAACGCACGTCGTGCGCGCACTGCCGAGCCTCCTGGCCCGTCGGTCGCCTGATTCGTTTCTGGTAACGCGCATATGTCAGCGGGCGAACGTCCTCTGATCATTGCGTGTGGTGCGCTCGTCAGCGAGTTGCGCGAAGTACTTAATCGCAATGGACTTACCGATGCCGTTGAAGTGCGTTACCTGCCGGCAAATCTTCACAATCGTCCCGAAGGAATTGTTCCTGCATTGCGTGAACATTTGGATGCTCGTGGTAGTCGCCCAACTTTTGTTGGTTATGCAGACTGCGGCACGGGCGGACAGATCGACACCATGTTGTTGGACTACCCAGGTGTTGAACGCATCGCAGGAGCGCATTGCTACGAGTTCTTTGCTGGTTCGCCACTGTTCCATGAAGTGCAAGATGCCGAACCTGGCACGTTTTACTTAACCGATTTCCTTGCCAAGCACTTTCGTGCACTCGTATGGGAAGGTCTTGGGCTAGACAGTCATCCTCAATTACGCGACGCGTATTTCGGCAATTACACAAAAGTGATGTATTTCTCGCAAGTGAGCGATGAATCTCTTGTAGCAATTGCCAAAGAAGCTGCCGAAATGTTGGGGCTCAACTTTGAGCATCGCCATGTTGGTGTGCAAGGTTTAGAGGCGTCAATTCCCGTAGTGTTTCAATCTGCTGCAAAAAGAAATGTGAGTGTTAACTAATGGCTCGTGGTGGAAATTCGGTAATCATTATTAAATGGCGTGATATTCCTGCACAAGTAAATGCGCAGATGGGTCGTGAGCGTTATCAAGTAATTTTGGGCGCCAAGTTTCAGCGCGCAATCGATCGCGCTAAGCGCAAAGCAAACATTTACACGGCAGAAGAAGACGTGGCCCAGTGGAGTCGCGAAACTTTGCCATTGGAAGGCGACATGGCACTTGCTGCCCAATCAGTTGCCGACAGGTTGGAAGAAGAGTGGACCCGTCAGCGCCTTGGCGTATTGGCCTATGCCGGTGGGTTTGAAAAAGATGTTGAGCAACTCACCGTGGCTGCGAAAGATCTCGCCGCGCTTGAGGAGCTCGAGGACGATGAAGAAGAAACTCCTAATTTTTAATAGTAAGAAAGAAACGAGAAACTGACATGACCCACACCATCCTTTCGTCGCCAACCAAAGAAGTAGTTATTGGTTTCGATCGTCCATTCGTGATGATCGGAGAGCGCATCAACCCAACAGGTCGCAAAATGCTTGCCGAAGAAATGAAGAACGGCGATTTCAGTCGTGTTGAAGCCGATGCGCTTGCTCAAGTTGCAGCAGGGGCCCAAATGTTGGACGTCAATGCCGGTATTCCACTTGCTGATGAACCCGCATTGCTCGCACGTGCCATTCAGTTGGTACAAGCAATTACTGATGTTCCACTATCCATCGACTCATCAATCATCGATGCGCTTGAGCGCGGACTTTCGGTGTACAAGGGCAAAGCATTGGTTAACTCAGTAACTGGCGAAGACGAATCACTAGACCGTGTGTTGCCGTTGGTGAAGAAGTATGGAGCAGCAGTAGTAGCAATTTCCAATGATGAAACCGGAATCAGCATGGATCCAGATGTTCGCTTTGCTGTTGCCAAGAAAATTGTCGATCGTGCAGCTGACTACGGCATCCATTATTCAGATGTTGTGGTTGACCCATTGGTCATGCCAATTGGCGCACTTGGCCAAGCCGGACAACAAGCTTTTAAATTGATTCGTCGTTTGCGCGAAGAGTTGAAGGTAAACACCACATGCGGCGCATCAAACGTGAGCTTTGGTTTGCCCGCTCGCAACCAAATAACAGGAACGTTCCTCAGCATGGCAATGGCCTCAGGAATGACTTCCGCCATTATGAGTCCGCTTCACCCAGAGGTGAAGGCAGCGATTATGGCAGCCGACGTATTGACGGGTAACGATCAGGACTGTGCAGCTTGGATTAAGGCGAACCGTGATCCGAACGCTCCTACTGGTGGACGTGGCGATCGCGAAGGCCGCCGCCGTCGTCCTGCGCAATAACGCCGCATGTCGCATCGCATTGTCTTCACGCCATCTGGATTAGATGGCACTGTCGAAACTGGAATCACGGTGTTGGATGCTGCGCGCAAGCTCGGCGCTGACATCGATTCGGTGTGCGGCGGAAGAGGCATTTGCGGTCGTTGTCAGATCACTCCAAGTTTTGGATCATTTTCTAAATGGGGAATCGATGCCGTTGAAGCATCGCTCACTGCAAAAACCGAAGACGAAATCAACTACAAAGGCAAGCGGGCACTAGTAGAAGGCAATCGGCTCGGTTGCATGGCCAAAGTGTGTGGCGACATGGTCATTGATGTTCCTGCAATGAGCCAAGTGCACCGTCAGATTGTTCGTAAAGATTTGGACTTGGGAGTAATCGTTGTCGACCCAACGTTCAGTCTTTTCTATATCGCTGTAACGCCTTCTGAGCTTGGTGACGATGTCACTGCATCGCAAATCATTCGCGACGCAATTGCCCAGCAACACAACATTGCACGTCCGACTATCAGCAACAATGCACTTTCCCAGGTGAACAGGGCGATTGACAAAGGTGACGGTGGTGCAACGATTGCGATTAAGCGCTCTGAAGTTGATGGTGTCGCGGGCAATATTGTCGCTGCTTGGCCTGGGTTCGTGGAAACGATGTTTGGAATCGCAATCGACATCGGGTCTACAACTGTTGCAGGACACTTGATTGATCTCACAACGGGTGAAGTGATGAGTAGTTCTGGGGTAATGAACCCACAGATCCGCTTCGGCGAAGACCTGATGAGTCGTGTGTCGTACGTGATGATGAACAAAGGCGGCGAAAAAGAACTCACCACAGTCATTCGCAGTGCAATCAACGACTTAGTTCACGAGTTGGCCGACAAAGCCGATATCACTCCAGACAAAATTCTTGAAGTGGTCATGGTCGGCAACCCGATTATGCACCATATTTTGTTGGGCATTGACCCAACACCACTTGGAGCTGCACCGTTCGTGTTGGCAACAAGCGAGGCAACATTTGGTGCTGCAGAAGAACTTGACATTCACTTGTCAAATGCGTCGTTCTATATTGGTCCTTGCATTGCAGGTCACGTTGGTGCAGATACCGCGGCAGCTATTTTGTCTGAAGGTCCACACCGTGGATCATCGATGCAGTTGCTTATCGACGTAGGAACTAACGCTGAAATTGTGCTGGGCGACACAACACGACAATTTGCTGCATCATCACCAACTGGCCCAGCGTTCGAAGGTGCCCAGCTGAGCTGCGGGCAACGCGCAACCGCTGGGGCAATTGAAAAAGTACGTATCGATCCGGTCACATTCGAGCCACGTTTCCGCGCAATAGGTATTGACATGTGGTCGGACGAACCTGGTTTTGATGAAGCAGTGATTGACACACCAATAACAGGCGTGTGCGGATCTGGAATTATCGAAGTAATTGCCGAAATGTATTTGGCGGGAATCATTTCTCAAGACGGAGTGGTTCAGGGATCACTTGTTGACAAGACTCCGCGAGTTGTTTCCGACGATCGCACGTTTTCCTACTTGCTGTACGAAAACGGCGACACCAAATTGTTCATCACGCAAAATGACATTCGGGCAATTCAGTTAGCAAAGGCTGCATTGCGTGCAGGTATCGACTTGCTTGTGGAGCACGCTGGTTCTCCTGAAGTGCATGACATTCGACTTGC
>JBAXBR010000013.1:0-27938 GCA_037141855.1 Actinomycetota bacterium
TCAAGAATGAATCTGATTTCACTTTCGCTGAAGCGGTAATAAATGGTGTTCAGTGCTGGAGCCTTCCAGCTCACTTCGCGAACTTCACCGGTTTTTGAATCGGTGAGTGCGTACACAGCAGCGCCACCAGAACCCTTGGTGCCACCATGGCAACCTGCGCAGTTAAAACCACCGTTTGCAGTTACATCAAACAGTCGACCGCCCCAAGTTTCAAAACGGTGATCCCAACCATTGGTTGCACCTTCTTGCCGACCTGGCTCAAGAATCCAGTACAACGGCAATGCAAGTGTGATTACTGCAAGGAACAAAATTCCGATGAGCTGCGTGCGCTCGATTTTCTTGCCTTCAAGAATTTCGTCGTCGTAATACGGCTTACGGTTTGCAGCAAGCTTGATTTCTGAACCAATTTCTGGGCGGCTCTTACGAATGTTGAAGAGTCCGTAAACGGCCCATCCAAGTAGTGCCGTGACAAGAAAAAACCACGCGACATTTGTAGTGATATCTGCAACCATTAGTGGTGACCTCCGCTCACACAGTGTGGACCTTCGGCTTCTTGGCCAGTGGTGTTCGTACCAATTGGTGGTCCACCAAATACCGCACCGGTATCTACAACGAGTACTCCGTTCGCAATTGAGACACCGAAGCGATCCATTCCGCGTGGAGCTGGTCCACCCTTCTTTTCACCAACACGGTTGTACTGCGATCCATGACAAGGGCACTCAAACCACTGCGAGCTCACACAGTTTGGAACTCGACATCCAAGGTGCGGGCACTTTTGATAGAGCGCAACAATTCCTGATTCCATTCCTGAATACACAGGACCCTGATGACCGTAGGCAACTTTACCTTTGGACAACGATTCTTTCGGATACTCAGTAATCCAAGCGCGAGCTTGCGGATAATAAAAGAATCCCTTGTTCGAACGAATCTGAGCAACGACATCCGTCAAATTACCAACAGTAATTTTTGAACCGAAGCCGCCAGACGAACTCTTCCAGAGAAAGCCAATAACCGCAGCACCAAACCCACCCAAGCTGGCACTCATCAATGTGATGATTGCACGGTTGAAAAACATTCGACGCGACACACCAAGTGCTTCGGCGTCAGGGGCAACCCACGGTTCAATTTCTGCTTTTGGCGCTGCAACAATTGCTGCATTTTGTTTGCGCACGACAGCTTCAAACTGACGACCGGTTAATTGGTCTGGGTTAACTGAACCACGATCTTTTTTACGGGTTTCGCGCGCAAGTGTTCCTGTACCACGAACTCCCGATGCACGCGACGAGGTCAACACAATGCCAACTCCGGCAACGATAAGGACCGCAATAGCGATGGTGATGATTTGAGTTGTTGTCATATATATACGTATCGCCTTAGAGATCGAAAAAGATTCCGTCACGCCATGGGAACGTGAAGTTAAAGCCAGGACCACGGAAGAATGAGCCGATGATGACCAGTACCGCCCAGAACATGAGGAACACCGTCATGATGCTGGTCATGAACTTTCGATCCTCAGGATGATTTGACACAGTTTTGTCCAGATACGGCGCGAACATCAGCGCAACAAGTCCAACGCCAGGAATTGTCACTCCAGCAATCATTGGGTGGAACATGGTGAGCAATTCTTGAAGTCCAAGGAAGTACCACGGCGCCTTAGAAGGGTTCGGAGTTTGGTTGAAGTTTGCAGCTTGCAACAACGGCGCATTCACTACCCACGAGAACACAAACAAAAATGCAGTACAAGCAAGCGCTGCAACAAATTCAATTGCGAGCAAGTGTGGCCACGTGTGGACCTTGTCAACTGGCTCAGACTTCACGTCTTGAATTGATCCAGATTTAACAACAGTGAGCAAACGCTGCGTGTGTCCACCAGGACCGGCAGCCATAGGAACATTTCCCTCAGCAGGAGCAGTAACTACAGAACCAGCTGGCTTATCGGCAACGGCAACTGAACCGCCAGCCTTTGCTGCTTTGCTGCGCTCAAGTAAATGCGCCGGAATACGTGAATCTCCCGATGCTTCACTTTCCGATGACGCGCCTGCTTCTGCTGCTGCTTTTTCGCGAGCAGCCTGTGCGCGCTTCAAGAGGTGTTCTGGAATTTCAGTCATTGCTGATCATCCTTTCAAAGGTTGCATTCATCACAGTGGACCCGAAATTCCGCCGTCTTTTCGCACTCGCCAGAAGTGAATTGCCAAGAAGATCACTGTGACGAACGGGAAGAGCAGTACGTGGAGTACATACCAACGCAACAAAGTTTCAGCGCCGATTTCTACACCACCGAGCAATACGAATCGAACTTGAGAACCAATTACTGGCGAATAACCCATCATGTTGGTACCCACCGTTACCGCCCATAGAGCAAGTTGGTCCCAAGGCAAGAGGTAGCCGGTAAACGAAAGCAACAGTGTGAGCGTGAGCAAAATAACTCCAACCACCCAGTTGAATTCGCGAGGAGCTTTGTATGCACCGTGGTAAAACACGCGAGCCATGTGCAAAAACACGCTGAGCACCATGAGGTGAGCGCCCCATCGGTGCATGTTTCGCACCATCAGACCAAAGGTGACAGAAGTTTGTAGCGACTGAATGTCTTGCCATGCGTTTGCTGCCGTTGGTCGATAGAAAAACATCAAGAAAATGCCGGTAACAGTGAGCAAAATAAACAAGAAGAAGCTGAGGCCACCAAGGCACAGCGTGTAACTGACCTTTACTGCGTGACGCTTTACCTTCACTGGGTGCAAGTGGTACAGCACCGAGTTCATGATGACGTACGAGCGGTTACGTGGTGAGTCGGTGTATCCCTTGCGGAAAATTGAACCAGGACGGAAGATTGAGTTCCACGCCTGACTGCCTTGCAGTGATTCACCCAGCTTTGCCGCACGCTCTTTTAGCGTGAGGCGAGGATTTTCTTCAATTGTGCTTGCCATATATTTCTCCGTGTCCTGAAACTTCTATAACCGCATGCCGTAGGCGTAGCCGTGATTTGCTGTCCGAGTGTGTGAGTCGCCAGTTGCAGCAGGTGCTCCAACTTTGCCAAGAATGATGACGCCAGTTGGGCAGCGATCAACGCACAGCGCACAGCGCGTGCACACGTCGTCGTCAATAATGAACAACACATTGTCGCTTGGGTCCGAACCTGGCATTTCTGTGCCCTGCGCTTCGGCAATCGCATCTGGTGTCACCATGTGAATGCACTTCCATGGGCAAATATCCACGCAGCCTTCGCACATAATGCATTCACTCTGATCAATGTGAATGAATTGTTTTGGTTTCACTGCCTTCGCGAGATAGTCAGCGTCCACTTCAACGAGTTGATACTCGTCTGACCACAAGGGCATCGGTGGATTGGCGTCGGTCTTTGTCATGGAAATTAACCCTTACGAACCAATGGTCGACCGTATGTTGATGTGGCAATTGCTTTCGGCTTTACTTCGTCGCGCTTCTGCCACCAATTGAACATCTTCACCATGATGGTCATGAGTACAACGTGAATGACCACTACAACGATGTCGCGAATTGCTTCGTAACTCATGGTGAAAGGAAATGGTCCGCCAAGCGCTTTTGGCTTCAAAATATTGAAGGGTCCAAAAATCAATTTGTCTTTGCGCCAGCCAAGATTCTTGTCTGCATGGTCAATGAACTGGTGAGGTACAACGCCAAAGGCAATGAACAATGTGGCGAAAACATAGACAGCACCAAACATGGTCTCGCCCCAAGTTGCTTTGCGAGTCATTGGTCGGCGCTTTCCAACCCAGTACACGCCAAAAGCAAGCGCAAGTGTGAGGGCGAACGAGAACATGAACGCTTGGTTCATTCCCGGCCATCGAAGAATGTCTATTGCCAGCATGGTTCGCAGGGATGCCTTTCCTCGTGAAATCTCTCACGAGACTAGTCGGGCAATCCTCAAATAGGTGAAAACAACGAGGTTGTGCATTCGTGCGGCATGTGACCTTGAGCACCAAAATCCAGACAATTGATTTTCGCGAAATTTCCGAATTCGGGGAGTTCCTCCCTAGTGTTTATCCGGTCCCCACTCGGTGATTTAGAGTGGGTGCAGATCATTGTCGAGGGCACCACCCTCACTGGCACACGACATATACGAGGAACATTGTGACTGAAATACCCGAACATCTACTCAAGCGTTCTCAGGAACGACGGGAAGCTGCTTCGGGCGGCGCAAGTTCAAGCTCTGGCGACTCAACTCCTGCCACGACATCATCTGCCCCTGCAGTTGCAAAATCTGCTGCACCTGTTGTTGCCTCTGCTCCTGCTCCAAAACCAGACCCGAGTTACGTTGTTGCCGCAAAGTCGCGCAAGAAAATTCCATTCTGGGCGATGGCCACTCTCAGTTTGCTTCCGTTGTGGGCATTTATGTACATGCTTGCTTTGAAGCCACAGGAAAAAGTTGTTGAAGGTCCACTTGCTATTGGTGCAACGGTATACGGAACGTGCGCAGGTTGCCACGGTGCAGAAGGCCAAGGTGGAGCCGGCCGAGTATTTGCTGGTGGAGAAGTGCTCAAGACTTTCCCAAAGATTGAAGACATGTTGAACTTCGTCTACACAGGAAGTCAGGCTTACGCTTCGCAAAACTTCAAGTTGTACGGAAACCCAAACCGCGAAGGTGGTGCACACGCTCCGCTTTCCTACAACGGCAACCCAATGCCTATGCAGGGCGAAAAGGCTGGTGGCGGTTTAACCGAAGCACAAATTCTTGGAGTTGTGTGTCACGAGCGCTACGTCATTTCAGGTGCTGACCCAACCAGTGAGCAATGGAAGAGCGAATACGAAACATGGTGCTCGCCACAATCTGAAATCTTTCTTGCTTTAGAAAATGGAACTACATCGTTTGACACGATTGAAAAAGATTTCGCAATGTTGCCAACGCCGCCTCATGCGATTGGCACCACACCTCGCGAATCATCCAAGTAGTTCGCAAGCTACGGACCGGTACACACCACTTCTGTAATTCGGTCTTGATACAAATTTAGTAGCGAGATTGCATTCCCATCCGGGAATTTATTGATGAAGTCGCGTAGCGACGTTGTATCGGTGTCGCACTTACGAACTGTCGGAGTAGCAAGTGGAACAACCCATCCATTGCTTAATACTCCCAAGTCTCCGCCATTCAACATGTCGACAAGCGCAGGAAGCGTCAATATTTCTTTTCCATTACTTGAATCGGATGGAACTAGCGCAAACCACAACACCCCGGATCCCAATGTGTCAGCAACGAACACACACGAATACGGAATTGTTGGTAACTGGCACGTCACTTCGCCTGGCGTGCCATCGACGACGTGCATCGTTCGTCCATCGTCAAGTGCAATCGTTGCATCGCCAACCGATTTACCGTTCGTTACCTGCCAGCCGTCACCAAACTCTGTAGTGGTTACTGCAGCAACGACATCTATTACGTGAGTACTGGCGCCACTCGATGACGAACCACCATTCACCACCACCAGAATTCCAAACACCAATGCCGAAGCACCTAGCAATATGCCGAGCGCTGCCCACAACCTTGCGGCGAAGAAATAGCGCATGGAGTAAATCTATTGCGCGCGAACAGCCGCATGTGCGGCACGTTCGGCCCGCTCTGCAAGCTGTTGCATAACCGAATCGTTATGACCAAGCCCAACGAACAGCGCTTCGTATGCTCCTGGAGCCAGTGCCACGCCTTCAGCCAACATCGCATGGAACAAACGCGCATACATTTTTTCATCGGTTTGCTTTGCCTCGTCAAAATTAGTTGGAGTGCTCGCTCCAAAAAATGCTCCGACAAGTGTTCCTACTACGGGGAATTGCGCAACTATTCCAGCGCTTAAGCATGCATCGCGAAGCAACGTGGAAAGCGCACGAGCTCGCGCGCCAAGTTCCATATATACGTCTGGAGTCAACTCATTCAATGCAGCAAGACCGGCCGCAGTAGCTAACGGATTACCAGCAAGCGTTCCCGCGTGAAACACCTTGCCAATTGGAGTGAGATGTTCCATCACGGCACGTGATCCGCCGACTGCACCAATTGGCAAACCTCCGCCAATCACTTTGCCAAAGCATGTGATGTCTGGCTTCACGTCATACTTTGCCTGTGCGCCGCCTTGGCCAATTCGGAAACCAGTAATTACTTCATCAAAAATAAGCAATGCCCCGGCCTTATCGCACGCTGCGCGAAGACCTTCTAGGAAACCAGGAGCAGGTGCAACAACGCCCATGTTTGCGGCAACTGGTTCAACAATTACCGCTGCAACATCGTTACCAATTTCGGGAACAACGTTGTACGGAACGACCAGCGTGTTGGCAACTGCTTCTTCAGGAACACCCGCAGTTCCGGGAATTCCTAGCGTTGCAATGCCGCTTCCACCAGCCGCAAGAAGTGCGTCTGTTGCACCGTGAAAGTTTCCGTAAAACGTAATAATTCGTTTGCGACCAGTTGCTCCGCGAGCAAGACGCACAGCAGTGCTGGTTGCCTCGGTGCCACTGTTCATGAGTCGAACGCGTTCACAACTAGGCACTCGTTCGCGAATTGCTTCTGCCAATTTCATTTCGCGCGGAGTCGGTGCGCCAAATGAAGTTCCATCTCCTGCTGCTTCACGCAATGCCGCAGTAATTGCAGGATGCGCATGTCCCAAAATGACCGCGCCATAACTTTGCACTAGGTCGATGTAGCGATTTCCCTCAACATCAACAATGTGTGCGCCTTCACCGCGAGCAACAATGTACGGCTCACCGCCAACCGACTTGAATGCGCGGATTGACGAGTTCACGCCACCTGGAATGACATTGGCTGAACGCTCAAAAAACGTGTGGTTTGACGCAATTGCTTTACCAGTGCAGACAGTTGCGATGCACCCTGCAGATACGCATAGCGACGGATCACAAAACGGAATGGTCATCGCGACTCCTATTGTTGGGTTTCGGCGAACCAGCGCGCGAAATACGTCAAAATAATGTCTGCACCTGCACGCTTCACTGCAGTCAATTGTTCAACTGCAACAGTGTCGTGATCGATCCAGCCATTTGCTGCTGCGGCCTTAATCATGGCGTACTCGCCACTTACGTGATACGCGGCAACAGGAACATCAACACGTTGACTCACCGATGCAATGACATCGAGATAACTCATCGCAGGTTTCACCATCACGATGTCTGCGCCCTGCTCAATATCTGCTGCAACTTCTCGAAGTGCTTCGCGAGCGTTTCGCCAATCTTGTTGGTATCCCTTGCGATTACCACCACCGGCAATTTGTACATCTACTGCGTCACGGAAAGGACCATACAAACCAGATGCATACTTCGCCGAATACGCCATGATCGCGATGTCGTGAAACCCTGCGCCATCAAGTGCCGCACGAATTGCGCCAACTTGTCCGTCCATCATTCCACTTGGCGCAACCACTTGAGCACCTGCTTGTGCTTGTGCCAATGCGGCTTTGCAATAAATCTCAAGCGTCGCATCGTTGTCTACATCGCCTGCTGCATTCAATACTCCGCAGTGTCCATGCGAGGTGTACTCGTCGACACACAGGTCCGCCATCAGCACGATTCGATTGCCTAACTCTTCTCGCAACTCACGCAAAGCAACCTGCACGATTCCATTCGGATCAAACGCGCCTGATCCGACTTCGTCCTTTGCTGCGGGAACTCCAAACAAAATGACTGCAGGAACTCCAAGATCAGCCAGCGCTCGAACTTCTTCTTTTAATGAATCGCGCGTGTGTTGCATGACGCCTGCCAGTGATGAAATTGGCTGCGGTGAAGAAATACCTTCGCGAACAAAAAGCGGTGCAACTAGATCTGAAACCCCGAGACGAACCTCGGCAACGAGTTCTCGAAGTGCTGGGCTTTGACGAAGACGACGGGGTCGAGATTGCGGAAACGCCATGCCAGTAAGGCTACGGGGTCAGTTACGCGAATACGCCAGCAAGCGCCGCAACAACCCCTGTAGTTGAGGCCTCTTGAGCAACCGCGCTCACGATCATTCCGCACTCACCTGCAGCACGTTTTGTTGGTTCTCCAATGACAACAATTTTTCCTTGCACATCTGGTCCGGCTTGTTTACACCACGATCGCACAGCAGACCCAGATGCAAGTATCACTGCATCCGCCGATCTAATTTGCGCGACATCTGCGTCACTGAGCACGCAATGGGTCGTCTTGTATGCAGCCACTTCATCAACAATCATGTTTCGGCCTCGCAGTATGCGCACCACTTCACCACTCGTGTCTTGAGCCTGGACAACAAGAATTTTTCCCGACGAAATTGGAAACTCATCTGCAAGTGAATTTCCATTTGCTAAACCCGGGATGAACGCAACAGCGTGTCTAAACGCAAGCGCTGTTGCGTTGCCTACCGCTGCAAGTTTTGGCCCTTTCGCATTTTTTGATAAGTAAGGGGCAACACATGATGCACCATTAGCCGATGTGCAGATGACCCATTCGTATTCACTTATGTTGCGCATCGCTTGCTCAAATGCAAAACCTTCATCATCTGGCTGTGCGGTTTCAATAAGTGGAATGACTACACAAACCGCACCACGATCTTCGATTGCGCGTTGTAATTCTTTTGCTTGTGCTCGTGGACGTGTAACTACGATGCACTTTTCCGAAAACGTATTTTCGGTCATGCCAATGCTGATTGCGACTTTCGCGCAAGTTCGCGAGCAAACTCTTGTGCATCAACTGCTGGTACCTTCTCGACAAACTTCACGTGCCGATCAGAATTCGTTGGGCCAGTTGCCATAAATGTCGAAAGAACATGTTCAGCATTGACGTATGCACCTACGGGCATTGAACAACCTGCGCCGAGTTGTGCAAGAAATGCCCGCTCAATTTCCACGGCATAACGAGTTTGTGCATGATCGATGTTGGCAATCGCTGCAAGAATTTCATCGTCACCATCTCGGCACTCAACAGCAACACAACCCTGCCCGACCATCGGAACAAATTCTGCCGTCGGTAGTGCTTGCGTAATCTGACTCGTCAGTCCGAGTACTTGCAATGCGGCAATTGCCACGACGATTGAGCCATCCGCAGGAATTTTCTCGAGTCGAGTATGAATATTTCCGCGCAGTTCCACAAATTTCAGGTCTGGCCGAACGGTGAGCAATTGCGCCCTGCGCCGAACCGAACCAGTGGCAACAGTTGCACCTATTTCAAGTCCACTCAACGACTTACCCACTAACGCGTCGCCGGCATCTCGTCGTTCACACCACGCACCAATCACCAAACCTTCTGCGTGTTGCGATGGAAGGTCTTTTGCAGAATGAACAGCAATATCGGCGTCTCCGCGAAGCACCGCTTGCTGCACCTCTTTGACAAAAATTCCCTGACCGCCAATTTGATGAAGTGGCTGATCTTTATTTTTATCGCCAAGAGTTTCAACGAATACCAACTCAACAGGCAAACCCGTTGCAGCAGTTAGCGCTTGTGCAACTACTTCTGCCTGTGTTCGCGCCTGTGCGCTAGAACGCGTGGCGAGTCGGATCATTCGATGTCAAATAAATCGCGAAGCGCTGCGGCGATACGTTCACCTTGCGGTGTGCCTGCACTGTGTTTCAGTTGCAACGAAGGGCTGTGCAACAGCTTGGCTACTACTGCTTTACTCAATGCTTCAACCGCATCTCGCTGTTCAGGAGTGAGTCCTGAAAGCCGCGAAGAGTAGCGCGCTATTTCTGCGCTTCTTATTGATTCTGCCCGTTCGTGCAACTCGGCTACGAGTGGCGCTGCTTGGCGAGCCTTCACATCTTGTCCGAAACGTTCCACTTCTTCTCCCACAATTCGCCGAACCTCTTCGGCTTCCTGTTGGCGTGCATCAATTCCAGTTTGCGCCCAGTCCCTTAAGTCATGCAGGTCACGCAGCGTGACACCAGCTAGTTCGCCTACGCCGTGCTCAACATCGCGCGGAACTGCGATGTCAACAATTAACAACGCCGAGCCATTTGAGTGCTCTCGAGCAATTCGCACATCATCAACTGAAATAATTGCTTCGCCAGCTCCAGTGCATGTCAACACCACATCGGCCTTGCCAATTGCATCATGCAATTCATCAATATGACTTACGACTGCACCAACAGACTCTGCAAGTTGTTGTGCGCGCTCGCTGCTTCGGTTCATCACCGTGACGCTTTGTGATCCAGCGCTGCCCAGTGCACGAGCAATTCCTGCGCCCATATCGCCGGCACCAATAACCAGAACTCGACGACCCGACATCGTTCCCAAAATGTCCGTCGCCATTTCGACAGCAGCATGGGAAACTGATGCTGTCGACTTACTAATTGACGTTTCAGTGCGTGCACGCTTTCCAACTTCAAGCGCATGGCGGAACAACATATTTAGCGCAGTTCGCGCAGTGGCTTCAGTGCGCGCTTTCTCCCATGCATCACGCACTTGGCCAAGAATCTCTGTTTCACCGAGCACCGCAGAATCAAGCCCAGATGCAACTTCAAACAAGTGGCTTACTGCAGCATCATCGTGCTGACTGTAAAAGTGTGGTTGAAGTTCTTCAACAGACAATCCAGATATCTCACAAAAGAAATCCCGCACATCTGCGAATGCTCCATGAAATTTTTCGGCAATTACATACACTTCGGTGCGATTGCAGGTGGAAAGCACCACGGTCTCACGAACGTGGTCGCGCGAAACAAGTCCATGTAACGATTTTGCAAGCGCGTCATCAGAAATGCTGACACGTTCAATGACATCAAGTGGCGCTGACTTGTGATTAATACCAAGAACAACTATTGACATACGGCAGCTACTTCACGTTTTGTTTTCGTTGCTGGCTTGTCTTCGCGGCTTAGCTGCTCGTAATAGCCAAGTATTTGCAACTCAACTCCTAGGTCGACGCTGCGTACCGAGATATTTTCTGGAACATTCAAGACAACAGAAGCAAAATTTAAAATTGACCGAATTCCTGCATTCACCAACAAGTCTGCTGCTTGTTGTGCGGAAGCTGGCGGAGTTGAAATCACGCCGATACTTACCGACTCTTCACGAACAATCGCGGGAAGATCGTCAACGTGTCGAACGATTACTCCAGCAACTTTTTTGCCTACCTTTGTTGCGTCGATATCTACTACTCCTGCAACCGGGAAACCGCGGGTGGAGAATCCGTTGTAATTGGCAAGAGCGTTTCCAAGATTTCCTGCGCCAACAACAACGACTTTCCATTCGTGATGTTGGCCAAGCTCGCGCTTAATTTGATACACCAAATAGGCAACGTCGTACCCCACACCCCGTGTGCCATAACTACCCAAATACGACAAGTCCTTCCGCACCTTTGCAGCGTTCACGCCAGCGAGAGCCGCAAGTTGATCACTGGATAACTGGGCGGTTCCATCAACGATCAAGGTATTCAAAATCTGGAGATACACAGGCAGGCGCGCAACAGCTGCATCAGGAATTCTGCGCCTTGCGGGGGATGAGGTTTGGGCAATGTCGGCCACGTCTCAAATGTAGGCGTTCGTGCATGAATTCACGAAGTCCAACTAGTCTGCGGTCATGAGCACAACCGCCGTTTTTGCCTTGGGAGGGCTCAACAGCGCCCTTGCGGGAACGGCCACCCTCATAGCGACCGCTTTCACACTCAGCACCGCCGACCGGTGGATCAAACGCCGTCAGCCACATGAACTTGCATGGACAATCGCAATGGGGTTGTTTGCAATCGGCTCTGCGTGTTTGTGGTGGGCAGAAAGCACGGGCTGGAACGTTTTCGTATTCAGAATGTTCTTTCTTACTGGCGCTGTGCTCAATGTTTCGTGGTTATCGCTTGGCACTTTGTACCTTCTTGGCGGACAGAAACTTGGAAATCGCGTTCGACAATTCCTTATTTGGATGTCGGGATTTGCAACGGGCATTGTTCTTGTGGCGCAAACCAAAGTTGAAGTAGTTGCAAATCAATTTCCAACTGGCAAAAAAGTTTTTGGCGTTGCCCCGCGCATACTTGCCGCAGTCGGATCTGGCGTTCCGGCACTCATCATTATTTTCGGCGCGTTATGGTCTGCGTGGCGAGTGCTTCGCAAAAAGAATCCTGCGCTTTCTTCTGGGGCGAAACGCTCAGTGTTTTCGGCTGGCCGATTGGCTGTTGGAAATGTGTTGATCGCAACGGGAACATTGGTGCTCTCGGCAAGTGGAACGCTGGCTGGTCGATTTGGTCAAGACCGCGCGTTTGCGATCACCTTGCTGATAGGGGTTTCAATTTTGTTTTTTGGTTTTCTCGTTGCCAGCAACTCAACACGAGCAAAATCAACGCAACGCGCGACGCAATACCTTGCCCGTGCTGCCAGTTGGCAGTGACTGCACGATTAGGACTTTCGACGGACACTTGTAACGGGCTAGTTGCTTTTGGCAGTGTTCAATAATTGATTCCTCATCAAGGTGTACTCCTTGGTGCAGCACCACATACGCACGCACTGCTTCGCCGGTATGCGGATGCGAAACACCGACCACTGCTGCCTGATCAATTGCCGAGTGAGACAAGAGCACCTGCTCAACTTCAGCTGGATACACGTTGAACCCACTCACGATGATGAGATCTTTCAATCGATCGACGAGGAATAAGTCTCCGTCTGAATCCTTCACTGCAATATCGCCAGTGCGCAACCAACCGTCGGCGGTCAACACACGGTCAGTTGCCTCGTGATCGTTGTAATACCCAGCGAACACATTCTCGCCGCGAACCCAAACTTCCCCAGAGTCCCCTAATTCGGCATCGTCACCATGCTCGTCAACTAAACGAATGGATACCCCGTTCAACGGCTTTCCAATTGATCCAACTTTGTGGGTGCCATTTACCGACGTGGTCACCACTGGTGAAGATTCGGTGAGACCGTAACCCTCATGCACAACAAGTCCGTATTGCTCCTTCAGTTGCACCGTGACTTGCTCTGGCATTTTTGCAGCACCAGTTAAGGCAACACGTAAAAGCGAAAGCACTGCACATTCGTTACTTGGCATTTGTGCGAGCGCCGACCATACCTGCGGTGCACCAGGAACCACGGTTACTCCACGTTCTACAAACGTTTCAAGTGCAGTTGAAGGATCAAAGCGTTGCACTAACACCACGCTTGCACCCGCAAAGAGGCTGTAACCAAGCACCACATTAAGTCCGAAAATATGAAACAACGGCAACACCCCGTACACCACGTCAGTACTGAGCAAAACATTTTCTGCCGAAAGTTGCACAAGGTTTGAGTACAAATTGTTGTGTGTCAGCATTGCTGCTTTTGGCGAACCTGCGGTTCCGCTTGTAAAAATAAAGGCAGCAACTTCGTTTGGCGACATGTTCAAAATTGGCACAGGTGCATTCATCAGTGATTCAGTCAAAGTAATTGCGCCGACAATGTCATGACCTTCAGTGGCGATCACGGCACGCAGTTCGGTCAGTGATGAACGATCGATCTTGCTCCATGCTGTCATTGCGGCTGGCTCTACAAACACCATGCGTGGTTGAATCGTGTCTAATTCACGTTGAATTTCCGATGCAGGACTCATGATGTTGAGCGGTACTGCAATCCCGCCTACTCCAAGCGTTGCCAAATATGCGAGTACGAAATATCTGCTGTTTCCGCACAAGATTGCAACGCGGTCGCCGCGCTCAACTCCATTGTCAGCAAGTACTCCTCGCAAGCTTGCTACTTGTCGACGCAATTCTCCGTAAGTAGTAGGTCGACCTCGACTAATGAGTGCAATGTTGTCAGCGGGATGCTGTTCGATAATTTCTGCAAGATTCACGAGAGCCTCACCAGACCGTTATATCTCATTACCTAAGCGAAAGAAATCCAGCAGCAAATATTGCAATCAGGAGTAGTGCAATTGCCAATGTTGTTGCTGGGCGCATGTCACGACATTACGCCTCTTTGCATCGTCAGTTGGGCTTGGAACCCAAACGAACTGTGGTGCTTACTCCCCCACCAGCATTGGGGTCCTGGCTAATGGTCACCATGTTTGTTGAACCAAGATCTAATTCGGCAGCTGCAGAACCGCGGTCAGTACACAATGCCAACATGCCATAACTGTCGATAACCAGTCCCAACCCTCCGCCAATTTCGGAGAAGTTATTGACCACAGGAACCGAGCGCACGATGTGGTTTGGCGAATCGACATTGCCAATTGCAACGCGCACAGGTGATCCCCAATGCGCAATGTCTTCTGGTCCGATGTTCAATTGACAATTCCCAAAATGATCCACCCACGTCACTTCTCCAACAAGCTGACCATTTTCTTCGCGCGTAATTGGGACGATGCCAGGAAGAATTGATGCTGTATCAATTTCGTTACCTAGTTCACTCAATTCAACACCGTTGCAAATGTGAGCAGCAACCGATGCAAAAATGTCACGCCCAGCAAAAGTGGTTCCTGGTGAAGGCAAGTGATACTTCGTATTTGTCAGTTCAACCGCAAATTCGGCGCCGCCGGCAAGGGCTACTCCAGTTGCTAACAACCCGTTATCTGGGCCAATAAAGACTCCATCTCCGCCTGCAACGCTGACGGCAATCGAACGTCGAGCAGTGCCAACGCCTGGGTCAACAACCGCCAACACCACACCTTTTGGAACATATGCAACTGCTCTCGCTAACGCAAGTGCACCAGCGCGAACATCAAATGCAGGAATGTCGTGCGTGATGTCGATGACTTGTACGTGCGGTGCAATATCTGCAACAACACATTTCACAATTCCAACAAATTCATCTCGAGTTCCGTAATCAGTGAGGAACGAAATGTGATTGAAGCGGTGTGTCATGGTGAGTTCTTGAAAAAAACGAATGGACCGGTGCCAACCCCCCGACGGCACCGGTCCAAACGGCGCACTCTTTCGAGCGCGACTCCCGGTTGGGGGGTAACCCCGTCCGGAGTTCGTGACCTAGGGCATACCCTAGCGACTACTCGCCCATCTCACGGCTGCGATGTACCGCCGATTTCACTGTCTCTGAAATGGCATCGCGTAGGCCTGCGGCTTCAAGTGTGGCAATTGCTGCAGCCGTCACTCCGTTTGGAGAAGTGACATTGGCGCGTAACTGTTCAGGGCTTTCAGGTGACTGACTGAGCAGTTGTGCTGACCCAACAAATAGTTGGCGGACCAACGTGTTGGCAACTTCAGCCGAGAGACCTTGTTCCATTGCTGCGCTCGTAAGTGCTTCGGCAACCAGAAAAATATATGCAGGTCCCGAACCCGAAATTGCGGTGACGGCGTCAATCAGGCTTTCGGGAACACGAACAACTTTTCCAACCGCGCCAAGAATGGACTCTGCCCATTGAAGCACCTCTTCCGAGGTGGAATCAGTTGCGCAAATTCCTGCCATCCCTTCACCAATCAGCGCAGGAGTGTTTGGCATTGCACGCACAACGGAAGTGTGTGCGCCTGCTGCACTTTGCAAAGCCGATGCACTTACTCCGGCCGCAATGGACAGCACGCGCGTTGCGCCTGCCTTACTTAATGCCGCACATGATTCAATAGCGCCGCCAGGCTTCACCGCAATTACTGCCGATGTACACGGGCCAATGGCCTCGCTGGTAGCGATTCCAGGAAACAAGTTCTGCAATGCAGTGCGTCGATCGGCAGAAAGTTCTACAACTGAAATATCAGTGGCTTTCCAACCAGCACGCAACAAGCCTTCAATAATTGCGCCGCCCATATTGCCACCGCCAACAAATGTGATTGGCTCTTTCTGCATGTGGTTAGGTTAGCGACTTATGTGGTTCGAGTTATTGGACGACTTCTCCGATCGCCAACAACCCGAACTCGCAACGATGTGTACGGCTAGTCGGTAAAGCGGCTGGCAAATCCAATACGAATGAGCGAACCAAAACTTTGCTCAACTGTTGAATACAGGGTGCCAATTGCTCGATCTAATTCTTCTTCATTTAGTGCCGCGAGCGGAATCTCCCCTCGCAGGAACACCGCATCTTCTTGACCGATAGAAAAATGCACCCCAACAAGTTTTTCGTTGCGCCGAAGCAGTGCTTCGTACAGCACCTGTGCGTTTTCTTCGGGTGCCGGCATTACGTAGGTTTCGAAACGAAGTGTGCGCTGACCCAAAGTAAGCCACACCGTGGTGAACTCCTTTTCCTCACCAGACATGCGCACGTACCAGCGAATTTCCTGCTCGGTAGAACGGTCGACCGCCAAAATCAGTGCATTGTTCGTTTTTGCGCGCGATAACCATTCATCAATTTGTCGCTCTATTCGGGCAAGAGCAGCGTCGTCGAACAGATCGGACACTAAGAACACGCAACCAAGTCGCGCTCAAGCAACTCGGTGTACACACTGCGGGCTTTCAAAGCTGCTGATTTCCACGAGTATGACTGCGCGCGATGCGCGGCAGCTGTGCCCATTGAAAGCGCAAGCAACGAATCGTCAAGTAGTCGACGCGCGAAGCGAGCAAATCCTGAAACATCTCGACCCGGAACAAGGAATCCGGTTTTGCCATCTTCAATCAGGTTCATCAATCCGCCAACAGCAGTGGCAACAACAGGAATTCCGCATGCCGCAGCCTCAAGTGCAACCAAACCAAAACTTTCACTGCGCGAAGGAACGAGCACCACGTCTGCTGCACGATAAAACGTGGACAGTAAGTGGTGCGGCTGTGGCTCATAGAACTTCACGCGACCAACTAGTCCAAGTTCCTGAATCAGCGCTTCAACACGGGCCAGTTCAGTTGCGCCTTCAATCCCGCTTGCACCGCCAACGACAATCAGTTGCGCATCATTGCGACCAAGCTCGGCAAGGGTGCGCACTGCAACATCGAGGCCCTTCAGCGGCTGGATACGACCAACAAACAACAACATTGGTCCTGATCCAAGTCCTAGTGCATGTCGTGCACCGCGGCGATCGCCTGGCGAAAAGAATGCGCGCTCAACACCAGGTGCAACTACTTCAATTGATCCTGGAGCACTTCCATATAACGACTGGAACTGTGCTTGCTCTTCAATACAACTCACCATGATCGCATCGGCACAACCAATGATCTCGAGTTCGGATTTGTCACGAATTGGTGATTCAATATCGCCACCCAAACTCTTTACTCGCGCAAATGTGTGAAAAGTTGTGACCAGTGGTAAATCGAGTTCGTGCTTGAGGCGATGGCCAGCAAGACCAGAGAGCCAATAGTTTGCGTGCACAATGTCGGCACCACCGCGGTGCTGCAAATACCAGGCAACACCATCAGTAAATTCATCAACTGCGCTCAGCAACTCTTCCTTTGGCAAATCGAGTTCGCCTGCTTGCACGTGCACAACGCGATGGTTTGGTTCTACTTCAATGACCTCTGGAAGATCATCTCGCCACTTGCGCGTGTATGTGGTGCAATCCACTCCGCTGCTTGCAAGGGAGGAAACCAGTTCACGAACGTACACATTCATGCCACCACCATCGCCAACACCTGGCTGAGCCAGTGGCGAGGTATGCATAGAGAGAACGGCTACGCGCTGCATTACACATTCAACCTATCTGCAGGGCCCGATATTTCGCCTAGTTCAGCTGGGTGTTGATTCGGCGTTTTCCCCAACAAAACTGCGGTACACCGACAACAACGTTTGCTTTTGCTCGGTTGTTAAACGGGAATCCGACGACACGGCATCGACTACGCCCGAACGCGGTTCTTCACTGGGGTCAAGAATGCCGGCCCGCTCGTACAGGGTTTCAGCGGAGATCTGCATTGCTCGAGCAAGTTGCTGCAAAATTTCAGCAGAAGGTTTTCGCAACCCGCGCTCAATTTGTGACAGGTACGGATTCGAAACCCCGGCGACCTTTGCCAAGTCGCGAATGGATTGCTGTGCAAGTTCGCGCTGTTGACGAATGAAGTTACCGACGTCGGCTAAACGTTTTTCCGCAGCCACGCTTAGCTCTCATCGTTCAACAGCGCATCAACATTTGCACCGCCATCTTTGTAACGTTTCACCAATTCGGCAGTCAGCGCATCTATTTCATCAAACAACGATCTACGCTCGCCTGATCGAGCATTTTCAAATGCACTGAGTTCATCAATTGCACGCTGCAGACCCTCAACGTCGAGTGTGCGAATTGACCCAAAGCCAACTCGTTCACACAACTGTTCAAGCTCTACGACAAGGGGGTGATCGGTTGCAATATTTGTTTCACGTGGTGGTCGAGCAGATCCGCCACCGTGTTCTTGCCCGAACACTCCTGCCAAATCAGTTGCCGTATTACTCGTTGGCAAATTTTCTGCTCGGCGACGTTGTTCATCGCGCGCAATGTCGAGGCGACCTTGTGCCATGCGGCGAACAAATGACACTGCGTCTTCTTGTGCCTGCAGTGCAGTTCGTGCAGAGCGAATGCCAGCAAGATCAAGTTCGGAGAAATTACTCATTGATCGCCGCCAGAGACAGGAGGAAGAATTGCCACCTCATCATTGTCGTTGACTTTTGTGTCCGAATCGGCGACCTCTCCATTTACCCAGATTCGGCATGTACCAAGTACGCGCTCAAAATCTGCACCAAACCGAGCCACTGCCTCAGAAATGACCTCTGAAACCGTGTTGCCAGGCACGACATCTCGCGAACAACCAGCCGCCTCGCGAGCGGATGCGAACAATCGCAATTGAGCCACAAACTCATCGTACCTTTGCCACTACCCTGCCTTGGCGTGTCTACTAACGGCGTTATTGCAAGTCTGCTTGTTGTGCGTCACGGGCAGTCGCTGTGGAATATTGAAGAACGATGGCAGGGTCGCGCCGATATCGAACTCAGTGATCTCGGTATCGCACAGGCGCGACAAGCAGCACAACGTTTAGGCACGTTTGATTACATTGCCTCGAGCACACTGTTACGCGCACTTCGCACAGCTCACATTATTTCTGAAGCACATGGCATTGGTCCTGTTGATACCGACGAGCGTCTACAAGAAACTCATGTAGGTCCGTGGGAAGGCTTGACCCGCACTCAAATCGAAGAGCAGTGGCCAGGGTTTTTAGCATCGCGAACAAAACCGGAAGGATTTGAGTCTGACGAAGCAATCGTTGAACGACTCACCGACGCATTTATTGATATCGGTCAACGTTGTGAAGGTGGAACTGCACTTGTCATTAGCCATAGCGGAGTCATTCGCACGCTTCGTCATGTTTATGGTGCAAGCAACCCACGCTTGCCAAACCTTGGTGGCTGCTGGTTCCATGTGCACCGCGACAATCGCATTAGCGTTGGGGATCTCGTCGCGCTTGTGGACGATGACCTCACAACAGAATCGCTGTAACCATGCTGAATCGACTGCTTGACGAATCTTTTGATCCAGAAATTCGTCGCAACATCACTGCGGTAACCGTTTCCCGCCTTGTCGCCAACGCTGCCTATCGATTCGCACCACTATTCCTCGCAACCATCGCGCGTGGATTCCATGTTTCGCTCTCCACACTTGGTTTTGCAATATTTGCAAGTGAACTTTCGGGCTTTGCTTCACCGTTTGCAGGGCGCATTGTGGATCGCCTCACGCACCGCAACAGCATGGTGCTCGGCCTCGTCGGCTCGGCTGTCGGTTGCACCATCGCGGCAGTATCTCCTTCGCCAATATTTTTTGTAGTCGGTGTAACCGTGCTTGCGCTCACAAAACAAAGTTTCGACTTAGGCCTAGGCGCGTGGATTGCAGACCACGTTCCCTATAACCAGCGCGGAAAAATCGTTGGCCTCACCGAAACAGCTTGGGCGCTTGGGTTACTGGTCGGCGTGTCAATCATGGGTTTAATCACTGCAGCAACCAACTGGAGAATTGGTTTTTCGTTTGCCGTCTTATGCCTCATCGTTTCAATGTTCGTCATTTTCAATCGTGTAACTAATGAAGCCCGAGTAATGCACGAAAGTCGCAGCACCACACCGCAGCGCGTTACCGGCAATTCATGGTTGGTGGTATTCACCATGTTTTGCATTATGTGCAGCGCACAAAATTTATTTGTCACGTTTGGCGCGTGGCTTGAAGATGAATTTCACTTTGGTGCTGCCCGACTTGCTGTCGCAGGTTTTTCACTTGGACTCGTTGAACTTGTTGCATCGGTGAGTAGCTCTCGTCAAACCGACAAGTGGGGCAAGGAACGAAGCATCGCCTTCGGAGCACTCCTTATTATCCCTGCAGGAATCCTCCTATGTCTCGGTTCAAAAAATCTGTTCGTTGGACTCATCGGAGTGTTTATCTACTTCTTAGGTTTCGAATTTTCGGTTGTCAGTTTGTTGCCCTTGGCAACTTCGCTCGTACCGAACAGCCCTGGAACCGGACTTGGTTGGGTGTTGGGCGCGGGAACACTCGGGCGAGCCGTGATGGCCATTGTTGCAACGCACTTGTTTGAATCTTTTGGCGTGAAGGGCCCTGCACTCATGGGCGCACTATTCGGCCTTCTTGGCGCGATGACGATTACCAATTATCGGCGCGTGAACGCCAAGAACTAGCCGCGGTAAGCGTTAGTAATTGGCAAGCGCCTGTCTTTGCCAAAGGCTTTCAAGGAAACACGAACCCCGGGTGGGCCTTGCCTGCGCTTGTATTCATTCGTATCTACAAGGCGCGAAATTCGTCGGACTAATGCTTCATCAAATCCAAGAGCAATAATTTCTGCCGCAGTGCGATCTTGCTCTACATAGAGTTCCAAAATTGGATCGAGTACTTCATAGGCAGGTAGCGACTGGTCGTCTCGTTGATCTGGACGTAATTCTGCCGATGGTGGCTTGGTAATTACTGCTTCTGGAATAACTTCCCGACCCGCGCGCAAGTTAACAAAGCGGCACAACTCATACACCGTGGTCTTCAGCAGATCTTTAATGACTGCATATCCACCAACTGAGTCTCCGTACAACGTGAAGTATCCAACCGCGAGTTCGCTCTTGTTCCCCGTTGTTAACACCATCCAGCCAAACTTGTTCGACAAGGCCATCAGCGTTGTGCCACGCACTCTGCTCTGCAAGTTTTCTTCGGTGAGGTCAGCCGATTTCCCCGCAAAACTTTCGGCAGTCATGTCGAGGTATGCAGAAAACGCTGGCTCGATGGAAATGGTTTGCATGTCTACACCCAGGTTGCTCGCCAGAATTGCGGCATCGGTACGCGAGCCTTCGCTTGAATAGCGCGAAGGCATTGACACACCGTGTACGTGTTGTGCGCCTAGCGCTTCAACCGCAATTGCGGCAACAAGTGCGGAGTCAATTCCACCTGATAGGCCAACCACCACGTCGGTGAATCCGTTCTTGCGCACATAATCTCGCGTGCCCAACACCAGTGCACCAAATACTTGTTCCATGTCGGAAGCGCTTGGAGCGATTGCTCCTTCGCGCTTTGCGCCCTTCGCGCGGGAAGATTTGGAAATCTCAACGAGTGAAACTGCGTTCGCAACTGTTGATTCATTTACAGCAATGTCGATGAACGACAAACTTTCGCCAAACTGTTCGGCACGCATCAACATGTCGCCACGATGGTCAAACACCATGCTTCCACCATCAAACACCAATTCATCTTGACCACACACTTGATTGACATACACAATTGCGCACGAATTTGTTCGTGCGCGTTCACTCACCATCTGTTGACGCTCATCAAATTTTCCACGGTGATAAGGCGAACCGTTGATGTTGATATTCAGCGTTGCGCCAGCTTTGGCTTGTTGCTGAACTGGTCCATCTGCTTGCCAAATGTCTTCACAAATAGTGACGCCAACATGCACGCCAGCAACGGTGAATAACGAAAACGATGTGCCCGCAGTGAAGTAGCGATCCTCGTCAAACACGCTGTAGTTCGGAAGCAATTGTTTGTTATACGTGCCGTGCAATTTGCCATTCGATGCAATAGCGGCCGAGTTCGACAGGGTTCCGATCGACCCATCAACAAACCCAAAGACGGCCACACACTCTTGTGTTGCGGCCACAACGTCGCGCATTGCCTGCTGATTTTCTGCCACGAACCCAGATTTCAAGACCAGGTCCTCTGGTGGGTACCCAGTAGTCGAGAGTTCGGGAAAGACCACGATGTCGCATCCCGCTTCATTGGCGGCGGCATACAGCTCCCGTATTCGGCTTGAATTAGCAGCAATACCGCCAACTACGGGGTTGAACTGGGCTAATCCCACCCGCACGTTTTGAGTCGCTACCGCCACGACTTCAGGCTAGGGGTCTGCAACTTCACAAAGCGTTCACATTTGGGCAACGGGGGCGAAATCCCCATGATGGAGACTTTGCCTGTACCCGAATTCGGGGTTATGGCCCGAATTCTCAACCGGAAGGAAATGACATGCCATATCAAGCGGAATACATCTGGATCGACGGCCATAAGCCAACTCCAATGCTGCGTTCAAAGACCAAGATTCTTGCGAACAGCGTGAAGACTCCACCAATTTGGGGTTTCGATGGTTCATCAACCGAACAAGCAACTGGCGATGCATCAGACTGCATGTTGAAGCCAGTGTTTACGTGCCCAGACCCAATTCGTGGTGGCAAAAACATTTTGGTGTTGTGCGAAGTAATGCTTGCTCAAACCGAGAAGCCACACCCAACCAACACGCGTGCATTGTGCGCAGATGTTGCAAAGAAGTTTGCAGCACACGGAATGATCTACGGCATCGAACAGGAATACACCATGATGCGACTTGATGGTCGTCCTTACGGATTCCCAGAAGCCGGCGGCGAACCTGCGCCACAAGGTCCTTACTACTGCGGCGTTGGTGCTGGCCGTGTAATGGGTCGTGAAATTATCGAAGAACACACATGGGCATGCCTCGAAGCGGGTCTCATGATTGAAGGAACGAACGCTGAAGTAATGCCTGGTCAGTGGGAATTCCAAATTGGTGCAGCAGACGCTCTCACCGTGAGCGATCACATGATCGTTGCTCGTTGGTTGCTTGATCGCATTGCAGAAGATCACAACGTGGTTATCTCGTATGCAGCTAAGCCACAAAAGGGTGACTGGAACGGAGCGGGTGCACACACCAACTTCTCGACGAAGGCAATGCGTGGAAGTTACGCAGCGATCGAAGCTGCATGTGATGCACTTGGAACTCGCGTAATGGAACACGTCAACAACTACGGCGATGACATTCAGAGCCGCCTCACCGGAAAGCACGAAACTGCACCGTGGGACAAGTTCACCTACGGCGTTTCAAATCGCGGCGCATCAGTGCGCATTCCTTGGCAGGTTGCTCGCGACGGGAAGGGCTATGCAGAAGACCGTCGTCCAAACGCCAACGTGGATCCATATGTGGTGACACGCCTCATTTTGGAAACGGTGTGCGGAGCTGCAAAGGCACCGACCACCAGCACCAAGGCCCCGAAAAAGGCTGTCAAGAAGAAGGCCCCAGCGAAGAAAAAGGTTGCAGCTAAAAAGAAAAAGAAGTAACCCGCCCCACAGGCGGAAATACAGCCTCAACGGCACCGAGGATCCGGTTCCTCGGTGCCGTTGTTTATTTATGGAGGCAGACTGTAGAGATGTCCACCATGCACGAACACCAGCGCGACTATGTGCTGCGCACTGTTGAAGAGCGCGGTATTCGCCTAGTGCGACTGTGGTTTACCGATGTTCTCGGAAACCTGAAATCGTTTGCCATTAGCCCCGCCGAAATGGAAAACGCGCTGAACGATGGCATGAGCTTTGACGGCTCATCTATTGATGGCTTTAGCCGTGTGCAAGAAAGCGACGTGCTCGCAATTCCAGATGCGAACACCTTCGAAGTATTGCCATGGGCAGATGCAAAGGGCGCAGAGGCCCGCGTGTTTTGTGACATTGCAAAACTTGATGGCACTCCATTCAATGGCGACCCGCGTCAAGTGTTGCGTCGCAACTTAAGTGCTGCTCGCGACAAGGGTTACTCGTTTTATATCGCTCCCGACATTGAGTACTTCTATTTCGCTCCGCCAGATGGCACGAACAAACCAGTGCTCCTCGATCAAGGAGGGTTCTTCGACTTAACGAGCACAGACATTGCCAGTTCGTTGCGTAAGGAAACTATTCGCACACTCGAAACCATGAGCATTCCTGTGGAATACAGCTTCCACGAAGATGCGCCAAGTCAGCACGAAATTGATCTGCGTCATACCGACGCGCTCACCATGGCCGACAGCGTGATGACATTCCGTTTCGTGGTGAAGGAAATTGCGGCACTGCACGACGTACATGCAACGTTTATGCCGAAACCGCTTGAAGCCATTCAAGGTTCGGGAATGCACTTGCACCTTTCGCTGTTTGAAGGTGAAAACAATGCATTCCACAGCGCAGACGATCCGTACAACCTGTCACCTACAGCAAAAAGTTTTATGGCCGGACTGCTTCGTCACGCAGCAGAAATAACTGCGGTCACAAACCAGACCATTAACTCCTACAAGCGACTCGTTCCTGGCTTCGAAGCACCGGTTCACATTTCGTGGGCACGCAATAATCGCAGTGGACTTATTCGCGTTCCAATTCCAAAACGCGGAAGCGACTCGGCAACGCGCATTGAATATCGTTCACCAGACCCGGCATGCAACCCCTACCTCGCATTCTCGGTCATCCTGGCTGCTGGAATGCGCGGCATCGAACAGGGCTACGAGCTTCCGTCCGAAGCTGATGCAAACTTGTTTGAAATGGATGACGCAGCGCTCGAAAAAATGGGCATCCAACAATTGCCACAGTCGCTTTCAGAAGCCCTTCGCGTGATGGAGAATTCATCGCTTGTTGCTGACGCATTGGGTGATCACATTTTTGAATGGTTCTTGCGGAACAAGCGCGCAGAGTGGCGCTCGTACAAAACCCATATCAGCGAATACGAACTCGGCCGCTACCTCAAGTCCATCTGATTGCCGTTATGACCAGCGACCGTCTCACTCAAATGCTTGCGGTGTTCCCATCGCCAGCCCCAATCGATCTTGCACGCACGCTTGATTTGGCTGGATTTCGTTGGAAGGCAGTTGCTTCTGCCGATGAAGCCGCAAAAAGCGAGCCTGCTGAAGGCTGGTCGGGCGCCATCATCATGTGCGATGAAGACCCTGAGGACGGCTGGTCAATATGTCGTTCATTGCGCAAGCGAGATGTTCCTGTTGAAAGAATTTTGGTACTCGTCAACGGTGGGCAACTGCAAGACCTCGATTTGCGCGATGACCTCTATGACGACTTCTGCCTAGCACCGTTTCACCCGCGCGAACTTGAGGCTCGACTTCGACATTTATTCTGGTTTGAAATTAAGGGCAGCCGCGAATCACTCGTTGAATACAGCGGACTGGTCTTAAACGTTGAAACGTATCAAGCATCATTTGGTGGTCACGCTCTCGACCTCACCTTCATGGAATATGAATTGCTCAAATTCTTGGCACAAAATCCGGGCAAAGTGTTTTCACGTGAAACCTTGTTGTCTCGAGTGTGGGGTTATGAATACTTCGGCGGAGCACGCACTGTTGATGTGCACATCCGTCGCTTGCGCGCAAAGCTCGGCGAAGAACACGCCAACCTTATTCAAACGGTACGCAGCGTTGGCTACCGTTTTGGCCAATCCAAGTGGTCCGCTGGAAATAACTAGAGCAACGCAGTAACAAATGTTGCTGCACCAATAACTAAAAATAAAACAGCTGCGCTGCGCTGAATCACTTGCAGCGGTACTTTGGTCGTCAGCCACGAACCCGTAAGCACAGCAATTCCTGAAACTGCAGACAGCGCAAGTGTTGCTCCACAGGCAACTCCTATTGGATCGCCAAAACGCGCAGCGAATCCGGCAGTAGCCAGCTGAGTGAGATCGCCAAACTCGGCAATCAAAATGACTGATGCTGCAGTCCATGCCACACGAGTGTTCGACATGGAGGTGGACCACTTGTCAGTCGACCCTTCCTCATCATCGATGCCGGCACGCCAAGTCAATATGGCGCCAACTACAAAAAGTGCTCCAACAAGTAGGTGAATCGGTCGCGCTGGTAAGTGAGACAATGCTGAGCCAAAAATTACAGCGACGATGACATGAACCAAATACCCCGCTGAAACTCCGATCCACACGGGAAGTCGACGACGAAAGTGCGTTGACAACAACAGTGTTGCAAACAATGTCTTGTCCGGAAGTTCGGCAAGGAACACCGCAAAAAAAGTAACCAGTGCGTGCTGCAACATGTTGTGCCTAACCGAGATGCGATTGCATTTTTTGTGCAAGCACTCGATGCTGACGCAACATGTCATCAACTTTGGCGCTCACCAGTTGACCATTTTCGACAATTGATTTGCCGTGAACGATGGTGTGCTTTGCGCTCACCGGACCACAGCGCAACCATGCCTCAACTGGATCTGCAATTGCGCCAGCAAACGCTGGGCCGGTCAGCGACCACACTGCAATGTCTCCAACTGCGCCAACTGAAATTTCACCAATTTCACCTATTCGCCCAAGGCATCCTGCGCCTCCGCGCGTGGCAATTTCCAATGCCATTCGCGCAGTTCCGGCCGCGGCTCCGTTGTTCAATTTTGCAAGCAACATTGCCTGGCGTGCTTCGAGCCACAGCGAGGCAGAGTCGGCAGACGATGAACCGTCAACCCCAAGCCCAACATGCACTCCTGCTTCGCGCAACTGCACGACGGGTGAAATGCCAGAAGACAGAATGAGATTGCTACTTGGGCAATGTGCCGCGCCAATTCCTGCTGCTCCAAGTTTGTGAATCTCGTCGTGATTTGGCATCACACAGTGCGCCACCCACGTTCGCTTGCTCAGCCAGCCGACCTCTTCCAAATATTGCGTTGGTCGACAACCAAATGTGGCCACTGAAAAATCATCGTCTTCAGAGTTTTCAGCAAAGTGAGTGTGCAGCCGGACGTCTAACTTCTCTGCAAGTTCAGCCGATTCAATCATCAACTTTTTCGTCACGCTAAATGGCGAGCATGGAGCAAGCGCAATGCGCACCATCGCCCCGTGGCTTCTGTCGTGATGTAACTCCACCATGCGTTGCGACTCGGCAAGAATTACATCGTGATCTTGCACCACGTTGTCGGGTGGCAAGCCACCATCTTTTTCTGACAACGACATTGACCCACGTGTTGGATGAAACCGCATTCCAATGTCGTGTGCTGCGGAAATTTCTGCACTGAGCAAATCGCCGGCTCCTGCTGGGTGCACATACAAGTGATCCGTCGATGTTGTACAACCCGACAGTGCTAATTCGGCAAGCCCGACCCATGCTGAAACATGTGCGGACTCTTCGTTCAGCGTGCTCCACAATGGATACAACGTCTTGAGCCAACCAAACAATGCAGCATTCGTCATCGGCGGAAATGCGCGCGTCAGATTTTGGTACAGGTGATGATGCGTATTCACCAAACCCGGTGTGACTAAGCAGTCTGTTGCATCAATGGTTCGAGTTGCTGCGGGTTCACTTCCCGCAGTTCCAATTCCTGAAATGATTCCATTGGTGATGGCAACCCATCCACCAGCAATTTCTCTGCGCTGATTGTCAACTGTTGCGACTAGTGCCGCATTACGAATGAGAAGATCAGATGTTGACGTCAATGAGTTCACTACCCTCGTGGCGCTTGTCGGCATCCTTTTGCAGGAAGAATCCGATGAGCGCGGCAAGTCCAGCAGTGGACAAGCCAACCATTACGGGGAAACCAATGAGTGCAAGAACGATAAGTACGGCTCCAGGCATGACAATTACCGTAGTGGCTTGAAAGCCCAGGCTTCGATCTCCACCGCTCCACCAAATGGGAGCGAGGCAACACCGATGGTGCTGCGTGCTGGTCGGCTGCCGTCAAACCCGGCAACGTACGCCGAATTAAAAGTGGCGAACGTGTCCATGTCAGTGAGGAAGCACAGTGTTTTCTTTACGTCGTGAATGTTGCAACCAACAGATGCCAACTGGGCCTTTAGGTTCACTACTGCTTGTGCGGTTTGCTTGGCAACACCACCAGAAACGATTTTGCCATCAACAACTCCAAGTTGTCCCGAAACAATGACCCAGTCGCCAGCGCGTACTACTGGGGTATAGGGCCCAAGTGGCGCAGTGGATTTTGCTGGTGCGGCAGACTTCTT
>JBAXBR010000014.1:0-26536 GCA_037141855.1 Actinomycetota bacterium
GCCGCTAGTCGTGAATGCTTTTCTGCTGGAGCAAAAAATCCGGTGTCGTGCATACCGAGAGGTTCAAAAATTTTGGTCTGAAAAAACTCTTCAAGATTCATTCCAGATACAACTTCAACGATTCGACCAAGAACATCGGTCGACACGCTGTAGTTCCACGACGTACCTGGCTCAAACTCCAGCGGAAGGCTTGCGTATCGGTCGCAAACTTCCTCAAGAGTTGGGTTCGGGTTCTCAATCAAAAACTTTGCTTCGGCAATGCGATAAGACGCATCTACTTCGTCCCAAAAATTCCATCCGTAGGTCAGTCCCGAGGTGTGGCTCATCAAATGCCACACCTGCATTGGCGCTTTCATTGGCACAGTGACTGGGTTCTCTGCAGTACCTGAAACAAAAACCTTGGTATCTGCAAATGACGGAATGAACTTGCTGACTGCGTCAGTGAGTTGCAATTTTCCATCTTCAATCAACATCATGATCGCAATGGATGTGATCGGCTTTGTCATCGAGAAAATGCGATAGATCGTGTCTTGCTCAATTGGCGATTTTGCTTCGGCGTCTCGCATGCCGTACGTGCTGTTGTACACAATTTGCCCATAGCGAGCGACTGCAACGTGATATCCAGACAAACGACCGTCATCTACATAGTCCTTGAAGTGCGAGTCAATGCGTGCAAGACGCTCGGCGCTCATGCCTACTTCTTTTGGATCAATTGTTACTTTGAGTTCGCTCATGACACTATGCCTTTCAACCAGTTGCGTAATTCAGTACCTACATCCGAACGCTTTAGCGTTAGTTCGACAACAGTCTGCAGCCAACCCATTGGCGTACCCGTGTCGTGCCGTTCAATATCGCTCACCACTCCGTCTACTGTTCCCGCATGTGCGCCAATAAGCAGCGCGTCTGTCAACTGAATCTCACCACCTGGTGACGGCGCAAGCTTTTCAAGAATGTCAAACATGTCGGGTGCAAGTACGTAGCGACCAATGATGATGATGTCGCTTGGCGCGTCTTCTACCTTTGGCTTTTCGACAACACCAGTAATGGTGACTTCGCCATGTGCACCTGTCGTTCCCGTAGTGGTAATCACGCCGTACGCACTGACTTCATCTTTTGGCACTCGCTTCAATCCAACAACGGTCTTGCCGGTTGTGTTGTGCATCTGCGCCATCTGTAATAGCAACGATGAGTCACCCATAATTTCATCTGGCAACAACAGCGCGAATGCTTCATCGCCAACTGCCTTGCGCGCACACGACACCGCATGACCAAGGCCACGAGGTTTGTCTTGGTATGCAATGCTCACGCGAACATCGGATCCGATGCGAGCCAATCTGTCTGCCAACTCGGTGCGTCCACTCTTGCGAACACGATCAACTGTGTCTGGCGAAGGCTTCAGATATTCCTCAATGCCAGGCTTAACCACGTTTGACACCACCACAATGTGTTCAACGCCTGCGCCAATTGCCTCATCCATCACCAACTGCAAAGCCGGCGTATCAAAAATGGGCATGAGCTCCTTGGGCACCGCTTTGGTGGCAGGAAGGAATCTGGTGCCTAGTCCAGCGGCGGGAATCACAGCGGTGCGCATAGCCATACCTGCATCCTAGAATTACTGGTCTTATGCCAACGTATGTCTATAAATTCATTGACTCTGGCGAGACCATTGAAGTGCAGCAGGCATTCTCCGATGACCCACTCACCGAAATCGCTCACCCTGTAGATGGTGTGCTCAAACCAGTGAAAAAGGTGTTTACGCCTGTTGGTGTGTCGTTCAAGGGTGGCGGCTTTTATAAGACCGACTCCGGGTCCTCATCAAAGTCGTCCAGCAGTTCTGCAACACCGAGTGCCACGCCAGCTGCCCCCGCAGCACCTGCTGCTCCATCAGCGCCTTCAGCCGACTAACTCTTCCGAACAATGTGTGCATCGCACACATTGGTTCATGAGAGATTTTCTGAATCGACTACAGCCCGCCATAAATTTTTCCCAGCGAATGTTTCGCGATTTGTGCCGCAGTCGGCAGCGCCAAATTGCGTTAATTTCGGGGCTCGCCATAGTCGCTGCACTTGTGTATGCCACCTCCGTTGCGCAGCTACACCAACAGCGCAGTGCTTTCGGAAACTATGTACTCGTGCACTTAGCCTCCACACCAATTTCTGCTGGTCAACCCATCACCTCTCAAAACACCAAAACCTTCACCATGCCAACGCAGTTTGTCCTGCCAACAACCCTTACCGAGCTTCCACCAGTACTTTCTGCAACAACCGATATTGGCGAAGGTGATGTCATTAGTACGCAAAACTCATCGGCAAGGGGTGAAGGCGCATCGGTTCCAGCAGGAATGCGAGCAGTTTCCATCGTTCCGCGAGTTGCAATGCCACCACTTCCACCTGGCACTTTCGTCGACATCATTGCGAATGGGCAAATTATTGCAGCGCACGGAATTGTGTTGTCATCGCTAAACGACAATGTTGGCGTAGTTGTTGCGGTACCCGAATTGTCGGCACCAGCAGTTGCTAGTGCAGCATCAGTTGGTGAAGCGGCACTCGTAATTTCAAACTAACGAAATGACGATGCAAGCAGTGCAAGCACGCTGATACCCGCGACAAAGCGGTACATCACAAACGGCGTGAAGCTTCGCGAACGGAGCAAGCGAATCATGCCCCACATGGCAATCCAGCCAGAAATACCTGCAGCAATAATTCCAACGATCATTGGGGTCATGAGTCCATCAGGAATTCCGTCTTTTGCCAGCTTTGCAAGTTTCAGTAACACCGCTCCGCCAATTACGGGCACGCTCATCAAGAAACTCACACGTGCCGCCGCATCGCGTGAATAACCGAACTTACGCGCAGCAGTAATGGTCACTCCGGAACGCGAAGTTCCTGGATTCAGCGCGATTATCTGCGCAGCGCCAATGAGTAATGCATCGCGCGTTGAGAAACTATCCAGATCACGTGTTCCTGTTTGTCTGTCGGCCCACAGCAAGACCAGGCCAAACACCATCAGCGAAATAGCAACAAGTGCCGGTGTGCCGAGTTTTTCGGTTATCCAGTCTTCGCCAATTGCACCTGCAATTCCGGCAGGCACAGCAGACAACACAAACAGCCACGCGCGTCGCCCAACTGCCTTATTCGCCGTTTTTGGCGCAACGACAACTTTCAACCCTTCGCGCACGTAAGGAACCAAATCAGCCCGTAGGTAAAACAGCACCGCTACCAAGGTTCCTAAGTGAAGCGCAGTGTCGAATGCTTTCTCTATTGCAATGTTATTGAAGTCATTCCACCCGAACAGCCACGGCGCAAGGATGAGATGACCACTTGACGAGATTGGCAAGAACTCGGTTAGTCCTTGCACCAGCCCGAGCACTATTGCATGGAAAATTGACATACCCCATGCTTACACCATTGCCAAAGCCAAGCGGGGTTATCGTTGTATATTCGCAACAGCAGATTTCACAATGGGAGCCACTGGCGATGGAACTAGAAATCGAACTCACCGAAGAACTCACTCCCCCGTCACTCGTCACCCAATCAAATGGCAGCTTGAGGCTCACCTTCCACTGGGGAGACGAAATTCGAAGCGTCCTCGAGCTCGTCACCCACCCACTTCGCGGCGACGTAGAAGACGGGTTTTTACAACTGTGGTCGTGCGATGAATCGTCTCGTAGTTTCGAACAGGTAAATGAAACAACCGTGTTAATTCGGTCTAAGCAACGCAGTTAGTCAAACTGAATACCAAGCGCAGTGAGCACTTCTAACGGCGAAGCATTGAGACCGTTGCACAGTTTTGGCAGCAGGTCGATTGATGGTCGCGTTTCAAAAGAGAAATATCGATACAGATTTCCGCGATTCAATTCGCATGCTTCGGCAACTGCCTGAAGGCTGGAATATTCGTGTTCATCCATTTTTCGGTACAGCCAGTCGAGGCCGACAACTTTGGTACTTTTTGGCACCTCAATAATTTAGCAAATGGGTAGAGCGGGGTTATGTACCACTCATAGTCACGTCTCGAATTACCAGCGACATTCCGTGTGCACGGGATGGCAGCCAATCGACGTCTCCACCAATGGACACAATGTCGAGCAACATGCGTTGCAGTGTGCTGGCAATCGTAAACTCTCGTACTGGTGCACCAATGGTCCCATTGCTAATGAGCATTCCGGAGGCGCCCGTTGAAAAGTCCCCAGAAACCGGGTTAACTCCGCTATGTAAACCTGACACCATCTGAATGAGCACACCATCATCAACGCTGGCAATCAGCTCCTCCTGAGTATGTGTTCCTGGCACCAATTGCATTGCAAGGCAACCAACTCCAGGTGAACCTGCAAAACCACCCCGTGTTGCATTGCCCGTGCTGATGGTATTCATGCGGCGAGCACTGTACGAAGAATGTACAAACTTCTTTAAGACACCATTTTCAATTAACACATTGCGGCGAGCAGCAAGACCTTCACCATCGATATCCGTAGCGGTATAAGCAAGTGGGTTTGTTGGGTCGTCAACCAACGTGAAGCGTGGGTCTGCAACTTGATCACCCATTCGCTCAGCAAAAAAGCTTCGGCCCTTCGCCACGTTTTCGCCGTTCAATGTGCTGGACAAAATGCTGATGAACTGCGAAGTGACATATGGGTCAAGGATCACTGTAGTGCGTTTGCTTGGAGGCTTGATTGCGCCGAGCAAACGTGTGGCGCGCTCTGCTGCTTCGCGAGCCGCCTTGTGCAAATTAAATTCCTTTGGCGAGTCGCCTACTGAAAACCCAAAACCTGTTTGCGTTTCTTCTTCGTCGTCAGCAAGTGTGCTGACCGACACGTAACACGAGTTACCGCGACCACTTTCACGAATTCCTGTTGTGGTAGCAACTGCAACTTCGCCCCATCCATCGTCGTAGTTGGCTTCGTCCACGCGTACACGCTCGTCCATGCCAAGCGTGAGTTTTTCAAGCTCCTTGGTAAGCGCAATTTTTTGGTCAGTTGGATAACCGGCAAGTTCTTCGTCCCAAAACTTTTGTGGAATTTGTGCAACACCATCGGGAATTGCGAGACCAGCAAATTCATCTGGAGTTCCGAAACTGACGTTGTCACGAGCATCGGCAAGCACCTCGGCAATTGCAGCTGGGTCGAGCGTGCCTGCATAGGCAAAACCTGTTCGGCCATCTTTGATAACACGAATTCCAACGCCTTCGCTCTGCGCGGAAGCGAAGTGTTCGAGTTCGCCTTCATATATCCGAATGGCGGTCTCGCCACCGCGGCTGACATAGGCCTCAATTTGTTCGCCGGCACCAGCCTGTGCAACTACTCGATCTGCAATTGCTTGCAGATCATCAACTGTTGTGCTCATGCTGCGGTTCCACCAATGGTCATGGACTTCACGCGCAAAGTTGGACAACCATCGCCAACTGGCACGCCTTGTCCGTCTTTGCCACACGTTCCTGGCCCACCCATTGCAAAGTCATTACCCATGAGGTCGATATCTTTCAACACCTGCGGTCCGTTACCAATGAGGTTCCCCTCGCGCAATGGCTCAGTGATCTCGCCATTTTCAATGAGGTATGCCTCAACCATTCCGAAAACGAAGTCTCCACTTGCAGTATCAACTTGACCGCCACCAAGTTTTGCAACATACACACCATGATCGGTTGCACGAATGATGTCGTCTGGATTTTCAGAACCGTTTGTCACGAACGTATTGGTCATACGCACCATTGGTAAGTCGGCATAACTCTGGCGACGACCGTTGCCACTTTGCTTGCGACCTTCCTTGCGAGCACGAATGTAGTCCCACATGTAGTCGGTCAGAATTCCATTTTCAATGAGCGTATTCTTCTGCGACGCATGGCCTTCGTCGTCAACTCCAATTGCGCCCCACTCGCCAGCCATGGTTCCGTCGTCAATCACCGTGACAAGCGGCGAAGCGACAAGTTCGCCCATCTTTCCGCGATACACGCTCGATCCCTTACCGACCAGATCTGCTTCAAGACCGTGTCCACATGCTTCGTGAAACAACACACCGCCCGAACCCTGCTTGATTACTACTTGCATTGCACCCGATGGCGCCGGGCGTGCTTGCAATTTGGTGATGGCTTGTTGCGCCGCACGAATAGCAAGTTCTTCAACATCGTTTTCGTCGAAGATTTCAAAACCAATGGTGTGGCCAAGTGAGTTGTAGCCCGTTTGCATTCCGGCGTCACCATTTGCGATCACGCTCACACGCATGAGCGTGCGCACTTGCTCGTCTGCACTAAAGATGCCGTCCGAGTTGGCAATAAGAATTTGTTTAATTGAGTCGCCATAACCGGCAGATACTTGAACAATTGCGCCGTGTACTCCTCGCGCTGCGACATCGGCGCGTTGAAGCAACTCGACTTTGCGTGCCTTTGCCACGGTGTCAGGAAACTGCACGATGGTGTTCACTGGGTGACGAAACACGGGCTGCAATGCAATGGTGTGCACTCCGCCATCACCTTGCTTGGCTGCAGCTGCAGCTGCCTCGGCCGCAGCTAACAAACCGCGCTCCGAAAGATCGGATGTGTGAGCAAAGCCAGTGGTATCACCAGCGATAACACGAATGCCTGCTCCGCGATCTCGACCACTGGTTACCTGCTCGACCTTTCCATCGTCCAAGCCGGCTGAAGTCGAACGCTTGTCCTCTACGTAGATTTCCGAGAATTCGGCGCCAGTGCTTCTGCCTTTGGCGAGCACTCTGGCAATGACATCTGGCTCTATTAGTGGCGAATCGGTGCGTGGAGACATGGGGCAATCCTACCGAAGGCGGTCTTGCTACGGCTTGGCGTGCTGGAACAAGGCGTACGATTTATGGTGTGAACGGCATCGCAGAATCATCAACGAGTATTGCGCTGCCACGCCACCACCGCACGCTGTGGTGGAAAGAAGTGCTGATCGTCACCAGTTTCTACACGGTGTACACACTGATTCGTAATCGATTCGGATCTGCCTTCGTCAACGGCGAAGACCAACCAGTTCATGCGTTTACCAACGCGATGCGGGTTATTCGCCTAGAACGTTTTATCGGCTTGTACCACGAAGAATCGATTCAAGATTTTTTCTTAAGGCACACAACATTCATCAAAGTGATGAACACCTATTACGGAACAGCGCATTTCTATGTCACGCTCACCGTGTTTATTTTGTTGTTCAAGTTTCGCCCCGATGTGTTTGCGCAATGGCGCAACACGCTTGCAGCGATGACCGGCCTTGCCATTATCGGCTTCGTTCTTTTTCCGCTCATGCCACCACGTCTCCTCGATGCACCGTGCCCCTCAAATGGCAAAGGTTTTGGTGGGGTGTGCATTGAAAGTTCATTGCGTAACTACAACGGAGCAACCACATTTGGCTTCGTTGACACTGTTGAAAAATTTGGTGGCCCACTGTCGTTCAATCACGGAGCCGTTGCAAAGCTTTCAAATCAATATGCCGCAATGCCGTCGTTACACATTGGCTGGGCTACGTGGTGTGTGTTCGCTCTGTGGCCATTGGCCAAGAGACGTTGGACACGCTTTGTGCTGTTTCTTTACCCAGCCACCACACTCTTATGCATTGTGGTCACTGCTAACCATTACTGGCTTGACGGAATTGGCGGACTGGTGGTGTTTGTTGTTGGATACATTCTCGGAACGTCACTCCATCGGTGGAATCATCGCCGATTAGATGCCCGTATGGCTTCTCACCCTGCGCTCTAGCGGGGGTAGCGTTTAGCGCCATGGCTCTCGCAGATATTCGCCAACCCAGTGACCTGCGGCCACTCACCCTCCCTCAGCTCGAAGATCTTGCTACTGAAATTCGCGAATTTGTTGTCGATGCGGTATCGGAAACTGGCGGACACTTAGGTTCAAACCTGGGAGCAGTCGAACTCACGCTTGCGCTGCATCGAGTATTCGATTCACCTCGTGATGCAATTCTGTGGGACACCGGGCATCAGGCGTACATTCACAAAATTGTTACGGGTAGGCGCGCAGGGTTTAACAAGTTGCGCCAGTCTGGCGGTATTTCCGGATACCCCAGCCGCGAAGAGAGTATCCACGACTTCATCGAAAACAGTCATGCAAGCACGGTGCTCAGCTATGCCTACGGACTTGCTGTTGCTCGTGATGCTGGTCTAACTCCCGATCGCCGACACATCGTTGCCGTCATTGGCGATGGCTCCATGACCGGCGGCATGGCATACGAGGCATTGAACAATCTTGGACACAGCGGAAAACGCGTGATCATCGTGTTGAACGACAATGGCCGCAGTTATGCACCAACAGTGTCGAATCTGAGTCAAGGCGCGCTCTCCAACATCCTCACCGACATTCGTTTGAACCCTATATACGTTCGCCGCCAACGCAAGATTGAAAAATTCTTGAGAAGTTTGCCACTTGTCGGTTCACAAGCCGAACGAGGAATGGAAGCATTCAAAGCTGGTATTCGCGAATTCTTGCAGCCTCCCGCATTTTTTGAAGCCCTTGGAGTCCGTTATGTCGGCCCTATCGACGGACACGATTTAGAAGCACTTGAACACGCCTTCATCGCTGCGCAACAACGAGTCGAAGAAGGCCCAGTTGCTATTCACGTGATCACCCAAAAAGGTCGCGGATATTCACCTGCAGAAGACGATGATGAGAAGCACTTGCACGATGCACCCGTGTTCAATCCTGCAACAGGTCCGTCAAAGTCGGTACCAACCGGATACACCGAAGCATTTGCCGACACCATTGTGCAACTTGCAAAGAATGATCCACGCATCGTTGCTATCACTGCTGCAATGCCAGGGCCAACTGGCCTTATTCAATTTCAGCAACAGTTCCCCGATCGCTTCTTCGACGTAGGCATCGCCGAACAGCACGCAGTAACCGCTGCAGCGGGAATGGCAATGGGTGGATTGCGGCCCATTGTTGCGTTGTATTCAACATTTTTAAATCGCGCGTGGGACCAAGTGGTGTACGACGTTGCGCTGCACCGACTACCCGTTATTTTTTGTCTTGATCGCGCTGGAATTACCGGTGACGATGGCCCAAGTCATCACGGCATTTACGACATGGCCTTGCTCTCAAAAGTTCCTGGCATGCGCGTGCTCGCACCTTCAAGTACACAAGAAGTTGAACAGATGCTGAAGGATGCTGTTGAACTTGCCAATGAAGGACCTGTTGCAATTCGCTATCCGAAGGGGGTTGCGCGCAGTGTTGATGCTGCAGATGTTGGGTCCGGTCTTGCCGCCCGCAAGTTACTCACCGATGAATCAAACGCGGTGTGTATTTTGGCAATTGGAAAAATGGTTGGCACATCGCTCGATGCTGCTGCACTGCTTGCAGCAAAGGGCATCATGGCAACCGTGTGGGATGTGCGCTCATCGGCGCCACTCGATCGATCCATGATTGAGAACGCTGCTGCGCATCACGTAGTAGTCACCGCTGAAGACGGAATCCGTGAAGGCGGAATTGGCATGACTATTGAAGACCTGGTGTCGCACGCATCGGGAACGAATCGCCCGATCATTGAAGTGCTTGGCATCCCAAAGCAATTCATTCCGCAAGCAAAACCCGATGCAATTTTGTCGCGCCTAGGGTTAAACGCCGAAGGCATCGCCGCAACGGTGCAGCAACTTGTCAACAAGTAAGCACTTTCTCGATACGGCAATTCGGGCAGCCGATGCCGCAGACGCAGTAAGCCTTGCCGGGTTCACAAACCGCGAGTTCACCGTTTCGCGTAAGGCTGATAACAGCGAAGTCACCGAAATAGATCGCAATACCGAAACTGCGATTTCATCAGTCTTGCGAGGCGCGTTTCCAGAGTTCGGCATGTACGGCGAAGAACACGGAACCAGCGGACCAATCGATGCAGAGCACGTGTGGGTCATTGACCCAATCGACGGTACAACCAATTTCGTGCGCGGTGTTCCCGTGTGGGGTTCACTCATTGCGCTCGTTCACAACAACACCCCCGTGCTCGGAGTGGTGTCTGCGCCAGCGCTTGGCATGCGTTGGTGGGCGACTTCTGGCGACGGTGCGTATTACAACGGATCGCGGATACACGTTTCAACAGTGAATGAACTCTCTGAAGCGCACGTGAGCACAACGCCAAGTAAGGGCTGGGAACACGTGGGCGGCCTGCCCGCTTTACAACAGTTACAAGTTGATGCATTACGCGCTCGTGGGTTTGGCGATTTTTGGCAACATATGTTGGTTGCACAAGGTGCAATTGATGTCGCCATCGATGCCATTGGACTTGCGCCCTACGACAACGCGGCTATTTACCCCATTGTTCAGGAAGCAGGTGGAATCATTACCGATCGAATTGGCAATTCTGATTGGCGGGCAAACTCCATGGTGAGTAGCAATGGGCTGTTACATCGCAGTGTGATAGATCGGTTACCTTCATAACGTGACCGTTGCACATAATGAATTCACCGCACTGTGGCAACTAGACAAATCCATCGCATATCTCAATCACGGCTCGTATGGCGCAGTGCCAGTTTCCGTGCAAGACGTGCAGAACGCATTTATTGACCGCGCAAATAGCAACCCAAACCATTGGTTCCGCTACGAACTCCCACAGTTGATGATTGAAGCGCGCCACATTGTCGCCTATTGGTTTGGAGTAGCCCCAGAGCATTTCGCTTTCGTACCAAATGCTTCTCAAGGTGTTGTTACAGCGATACAAGCGCTAGTCGATGATGCGACTTCACGAAATCAACGAACACATCTCGTTGCTACATCGCTCGGCTACGGAGGCGTGTTATACGGAATGCAACACATAGCCGCTCGCAGTAATGCAACCTACGCAGTCGCCGACCTGGGCTACCCACACGATGTAACAGCAGAAATCATAAGCACACGAATTCGGACCCTACTTCCAACAAATGGTGAGCCAATCGTTGTAGTGCTCGATCACATCACGTCGGAAACGGGTGTGCTCTTCCCTGTCGACGACATTATTTCTGCAATTCGTTCCACGCACCCACATGCCAAGTTCGTCATTGATGCAGCGCACTCGGCCGGAATGCTGGAACACCCGTTACCCAACACTTATGACGTGTGGGTAGGCAACTTGCACAAATGGTTATGTGCCCCACGGCCTGCTGCTGCGCTCATCTGCGGTTCGCCAGAAATCCGGGCAATCATGAAGCCACTTGCACCATCGTGGGGCTTCGAAGATGGATTCCCCACATCGTTTGAATGGCAGGGCACCAGCGACTACTCGGCATACCTGTCGGTTCCGGCAGCAATTGCGTTCCAGGAGCAGTGGTCATACACACAACGTGATGTACATAATCGCTCGGTCGCAGATGGTGCTGCATCCCTATTACGTAACGCTTGGGGAACTTCAGAACATCTAGGAAACACCGTTGAAGCACCATGGTTGCGCATGGTGCAGCTGCCATTTGCAGAACCATTAACGAAACCGCAAATTGATTCGATGGTTGAACGTGCTGGGCTTGAACTTCATGTTGAATGCATGTGCATGACCGTGCGCGGCAAATCGTACGTAAGGCTTTCAGCTCACATGTACAACGAAATTGATCAGTATGAAAACTTGATCGGAATTACTCGCCTACCGTAATTTGATGTTTACTGCGCAACTGCAGCAACATTCGTCCTGCGATAGTGATGAGTAGAACTGCAAACAAGAAGTTTGAAAGCCCTGCGGACATTTGTGCCGCAACCCAACCACCTGCGATGGCGGTAAAAATTCCGGTCACGCTGACCATGAGCGCAGCTAACAAATCACTGTTTTTATTTGCAAGATTTTGAATAGTTCCACTCAAAGCCGTTGGAATAACTACCGCCAACGCAGTTCCCTTTGCAACCGCAGGCGGCACATGGAAAATCACAACCATGATCGGAACCGTGATCAATCCGCCACCGATACCAAGCATTCCGGCGAGTGCACCAACAAAAAAACCAATAATGATAAGCGCCAGCGCTGTTCCCGCGGTAACAACTGTCGTTCCAGTTGCGTCAATCTCGAAGAACATGCGAATTCCCGCAATTGCCAACACACCCACAAAAATAATTGTCAATGTTCGCTTCGGCAGAACCGCAAGTAACCGTGCTCCAACAAGCGCGCCAGCGACCGACCCAATCGTCAGCCACAACGCAACGTGCCAATTGATGTGATCGTGTACCCAATAGGTGATGATGCTCGCCATCGAAATTGGCAATACTCCTGCAAGCGAAGTTCCATGTGCACGGCGTTGATCCATGCCGAGCGCAAACATCAGTCCAGGCACAATGATGATTCCGCCGCCAAGGCCAAACATGCCTGACAACAAACCCGCCGCGGCACCAAATGCCATCAAAATGAGTGCGCGTTGCTTCGAAATTTTCACTTGCCTAGTTTGCTAGATGGAGCATCCCGCAACATCATTGAAATGTCGAGCACGGCGCTGGCATGCACCTTGGCTTCATCCACGCTCAGAGTTTTGCCAAGTTCGACAACAAAGGCCATGGAGTTTTGCAGTCCATGCTTTTGCCATGTTGCAGCCACACCCGTATACGTTCCACCAGTAATGCGTTTCATCGGCAGGCCGGTTATGGCTCCATATCGAGCACGAATTTCACCCTCAAAACCCACACCCGGAGAAATGATGTTTAAGTCCTGGTGATACCACAAACCAAGAGCGGGCTTTATTTCACGAAAGAATGCGACGATTGCTTTCGTCTCTGGTTCGGACGCTCGACTCGTTCCTGAATATTGCCAGTAACCAGGTTGACCAATGCGCGCCCAGCCGTAGGGAAAGTTTCTATTCAGGTCAACACGATTCGCATTCCCGCGCCGATCCAACGCAGTTCCATCGGGATTAATCGTAGGAATAACCCACAGATTCACACCTTTTGGAATCTGCATGTTCACTAATTCATCGGTAATCAGCAGTCCCGCTTCTTCATTGCCGTGAATAACGCCAATGACTGCAACGGTGACACCCTTTGGATCGCCCATATGAATTGCCTCGATCGGACGACCCTGAATTGATATGCCAATTTCTCTGCGCTCAAGAATATTTCCTTGTGCCGTTGCAACAGAAGTTGTACTCACGCTTGCTAGTGCGACAATTGCAACAACTAGCGCAATACTTTTTTGAACAACTCGCATTTAATTTGCTGTGGCGATGCCGCCACCAAGAACATGCGTATTGGTCATGTTGTAGAGCACAACCGATTGACCAGGGGCAATTCGTCGCTGCGCTTCACTCCACGCAATGCGCACTGAATTGTTCGAGAGTATTTCTACGGTTGCAGGAATCGCCGCTCCGTGCGCGCTGGACTGCACGAGAACATCGTTAGTTGTTCGCAACCGCTGAACATCTTGCACGTCAGACCAAATGATGTCGTTGACCACAAGCGACTTGCGATACAAACTCGCCTCTTCACCAATGACTACGCGCGCATTTGGCGTGTCAACGTCGACCACATATTGCTTTGGCCCACCGCCAGGAATACCGAGGCCCTTGCGTTGACCGATAGTCACCAATTCAAGTGCTTCAACTTTTCCAGCCGTTGATCCATCTTCGTTTACAACAACTGCTTTACGGAACGGAATGCGATTACCGAGGAACGTTTCGCGTCCACCTGTTTTGCTAATGAAGCACACATCTTGGCTGTCTGGCTTTGTTGCAGTGCGAAGCCCAAGTTCAACTGCACGTTCGCGAACTTGAGCCTTAGTCAGGTGCCCAACAGGAAACATAGTGTAGGCAAGCTCGGCTTGGTCCAACATGTGCACGACATAGCTCTGATCTTTTGCATCGTCTGCACCACGTGTTAGACGAAGCGTTCCTTCGTCGTCACGCTCAACGCGTGCATGATGCCCCGTAGCAACTGCATCGAAACCGAGCAAGCGGGCGCGCTCGCTGAGTCGATCAAACTTCAGGTGACGGTTGCACTCAATGCATGGGTTCGGTGTGATTCCGTCCACATGTGCCTGCACATAGGGCGCAACCACATGCTTGTCGAAGTCATCCGAAAAGTTAAAGACCAAGTGGTCAATATCCAACTGCTGAGCAACGCGTCGAGCGTCGTCAACATCGGAAACCGAGCAACATCCCGTGTCGCTTTCGCCGCCCCACAAGCGCATAGTGACACCAACGACTTCGTGCCCTGCTGCTTTTAGCTCGGCTGCGGCGACAGACGAGTCCACGCCACCCGACATCGCAACAAGCACTTTCATGACCTAAAGGCTAACGACGTAATTGATTTACGGCTGACACAATGGCCGAAACTGCAAGGTCTATTTCGGCATCGGTCGTGGTGTGGCCAAGGCTTAAGCGCAACGCCCCATTGCTCCACGAACGTTCAACTCCCATTGCCTCAAGCACATGCGAAGGCTCCATGGCCCCACTGGCGCAAGCCGAAGCAGCAGATGCATACACATCTGCTTGATCCAGCAGAAACAGCAATGCTTCATTTTCGAGACCCGAGAAACACAGGTGCGCAACGCCAGGAACACGATGTTCGCGAGGGACCGTTTCCAAAACGCCATCTACCTGTGCGCGAATCTCGTCGACCAATCGATCGCGCAGTTTCGTCACGCGAAAAGATTCTTCAGCACGTGTCTTATCGGTAACTTCCAGCGCCTTCGCTGTAGCAATAATTCCTGAAACGTTGTGCGTACCACTCCGGCGATCACGCTCTTGCCCACCACCAAAAATAAGTGGCTCAAGATTCTTTCCGGTTTTAATCACCATCACACCAACACCCTTTGGACCACCAAACTTGTGCGCCGAAAGCGAAAGCGCATCTACCAGTGGCGTGATTTCACGCAAGTCCACCCAGCACGCAGCTTGCACCGCATCGGTGTGCAGAATTGCGTTCGGTGCGTACTTGCGAACAATGCGCGCAACATCTCGCATTGGCGTAATTGATCCGACCTCGTTGTTTACCGCCATCACTGAAACGACCGTGATGGGAAGTTCATCTGTTGCAGCTTCAAGTACGCGCTGTAAATCGTCGAGGTCAACCGTTCCAACGTTGTTCACGCGAACAACAACACCGTTCACATGTTCAACGCAGTGCAGCACTGCGTGATGCTCAGCTGCTGGACACACGGCAATTCCGCCCAGGCGGCGAACGGCGCCAAGAATTGCGTGGTTGTCGCCTTCGGTTCCGCCACTGGTAAACACCACTTCGCCTGGCTTGCAGCCAAGAGTTGCAGCAACAAGATCGCGCGCTTCGTCAAGTGCTTTCCGCGCCTCGCGGGCAAATCGATGCGAACCAGATGGGTTGGCATACATGTGGTCGAGATACGGGGTCATTGCCTCAATCGCTTCGGCGCGCATTGGCGTGCTCGCTGCGTGATCGAGATACGTACCCATCCCTTCAGACTAATGGCTGACTGATTGCTGGTCTTCTCGGCGAGAATGGTGATGTGGAATATTCCGATAACCCATATGGCGACAACTTCGCCGACATTTATGACGAGTGGTATCGGGATTCAGACAACATCGATGCGGTTGTCTCGCTCGTGTTGTCGCTTGCCGAAAATGGCAACGTCTACGAGCTCGGAATTGGGACAGGCAGGCTCGCACTCCCCATTGCGCTTGCTGGTGAAAGCAACGGAGTTTCGGTCAGCGGTATTGACTCATCACAAGCAATGCTTGACCAACTATTTGCCAAACCAGACTCCGAATTAATTGATGCACGTCTCGGCCACATGGTTCGTGACATGGCGCCCGGACCATTCAGCGTTGTTCTTCTGGCCTACAACACGCTGTTTAACTTGCTTAGCGCGCAAGAACAGCAACAGTGCCTCATCCGCTGCGCAGAATCTCTCGCCCCGGGTGGTCACATCATCGTCGATTGTTTCGTGCCTAGCCAAGACATGCCGGAGCACAGTGGACCAACTCCCCATCGCAGTTCATCCCGCGGCTACATTACGAGCGAAGTGCATGTCGACAAGTCGCAGCAATTAATTGACGGTGTATTTATAGAAGTTGTCGACGAACAGGCAGTACGGCGCGAATGGAAAGTTCGTTACGCATCGACCCACGAAATTGATTCAATGACTTCCGCAGCTGGATTACAACTCGAACAGCGCTGGGAAACCTATTCCAAAGACTCGTTTACCGAACATTCGCGTCGACATATTTCGGTTTACGGCAAAGCACCCTTGATTAACTCGTAGTACGGTTCGGATATGGCACATATTGCAGTAAGCATCCAACTGAACGCAACACCAGAGCACGTATGGAACATTGTTGAACCAGTGGAGAACCACGTGGATTGGATGGCAGATGCTGTTGCCATTCGCTTTCTCAATGAGCAACATCGCGGAGTTGGAACCGAGTTCTTTTGTGACACCAAAGTTGGGCCAATCAAACTTGTTGACAAAATGGAAATCACCGAATGGATTCCGCAACAGGTCATGGGAGTTCGCCACGTAGGCGTGGTAACCGGAACCGGAAAATTTACGCTCACCCCAAATCTTGGCGGAACCACATTTACGTGGGCAGAAGAGCTGAAGTTTCCATGGTGGCTTGGTGGAACCCTCGGCGAACTTGTTGGCGCAAAATTGGTGATGGGAATTATTTGGAAGCGCAACTTGCGCGAACTGAAAAAGATTGTTGAAGCGACCGCGTAATTAGATTGCGCGCAATAGTGCTGTTGTCGCAGCAGCAAGCACCACCACAACAATCAACGGCAGTTTTCGCCATGCAGCAATAATTGCAACGAGCAAACCAATAGCGCGTTCGTCAACGGCAATTGATTGAGCCTCGGTGAACGTACCGTTGAATACCATGGCCCCAAGTAGCGCTGCCGGAATAAGCATGAGGCACTGCGATAAAACATTGGGAAGCTTGCGCGAACCCACGACAACGAAACCAAGCATCTTGAACGCGTAAGCACCAATGGATAACCAAATGACGAGTGTCCATGACATGTTCATGCGGAAGCCTTCGCTCCCTGTGGACGGACACCAACAAAAATGGCCAAGCCCGAAGCAAGAATTGGCAATCCCACTGGCAGAAATGGTGCCAATACAACACTGAGTGTTGCGCCAACTGCAGCAGCAATACGGCCATTTGACGTTCGTAAATGTGGAACCAGCATCGTTATATACGCAGCAGTAAATCCGACATCAAGACCATAGGTATGCGGGTCAATGGAGCCACCAAGGACTGCGCCAATAAGTGTTCCTAAGTTCCACAACGAGAACAACGCAATTGCCGTTGTCCAAAACGCAATCTTTTGTAATCGCGGATTCGTCTGCGCGGTCATCATGGCAGTTGTTTCGTCAATCACAAAGTGCGCTGCAAGCAGCCGTTTACCTAACGACTCACCAAAATACGGTGACAATGCAAGGCCATACACCCCGTTTCGAGCAGCTAACAGCAAGCCACTGCCCAACGCTGCAGAAACAGTTCCACCTGTTGAAACGATGGACATCGCCGACATCTGCGAAGCGCCGGTAAATGCAAAGAAGCTCAACGCACACGTTTGCCACACGCTTGCACCTGCACCAACCGCAAGCACGCCAAAGGCAAGTGCAAATACACCGACCGCACCGCTTAACGCGAGTGCAGAAGTGACTACAGGGCGAACATCTGGCTCAATACGAAATTTCATGAATGCTTAGGCGCCAATGCCTTTCAGCATGTCATCTGCTGCGGCCCATGGGTCAACCGTGTGATTCAGCACCTGCTGTTCAAGGCCATCCCACTTTTCTCCTGTGCAAATTTCGCGAGCACGCAATTCAAGGCGTCGCTCAACGATTGCACGCAGTTCTTCACGCAACCGAAATGATCTGCGTTGCGTCAGTTTCCCACTGCTCATAATGAATTCGCGATGTGCCAGCACGGTATTCCACAAATCCACAACGCCTTCACCCGACACCGCAGACGTTTGCACGATTGGCGGACGCCAATCGTCATGTCCAATGTCTGATAGATCGAGCATCTGCTCTAAGTCGCGTCGTGTTTCTTCTGCGCCTTTACGATCTGCTTTGTTGATCACGAAAATGTCTGCGATCTCCATGAGACCGGCTTTGTTTGCCTGCACCGAGTCGCCCCAACCTGGGTTCACTACAACAACCGTGGTGTCTGCCTTGCCAGCAATTTCAACTTCTACTTGGCCAACGCCAACGGTCTCCACCAAAATCCATGGGCACCCAACCGCGTCAAGTAAATGAATTGCTTCGCTCGTTGCTAACGACAAGCCACCCAAGTGTCCACGCGTTGCCATACTGCGAATAAATACGCCGGCATCGGTTGCGTGGTCTTGCATGCGCACTCGGTCTCCAAGAATTGCTCCACCAGTAAACGGTGACGATGGGTCAATTGCGAGCACCGCAACTTTGGTATCGCTCGCACGTAGGTGGCCAATGGTTGCACTCGTGAGCGTGCTCTTGCCGGCGCCAGGTGCACCAGTGATTCCTACGGTGTAGCCACTTCCGCTTTTCGGGTACGTGAGTCGCGCAATGATTCGCGCATCTTCTCCGCCGCGTTCAATGAGCGACAACAATCGAGCAAGCGCACCGCGGTCCCCTGCAACAGCCAATTCAAAAAGCTGCGAAGGGTTTGTAATGCGTTGAGTCACGCGTTAGACCGCCACAACCTCGGTTACACCGTCAACGCGATCACGCATGATGCGTTCAATTCCGGCTTTCAACGTTTGATCAGATGCTGGGCACGTTCCGCATGCGCCAACGAGGGTTACCTTCACGATTCCCGTGGCTTCGTCAACTTCTTTCAAAACAATGTCACCGCCGTCGGCCTGAAGCGCGGGGCGAATAACTTCGATGGTCTCTTCGACCTGTTGTTGCATGCTCACTGAACACTCCAATTCATCTTCAGTCCTCTACGATACGGGGGTGCTTGCTCACCAAGGTGGTTGGGATGAAATCCTGCTCGTTGCAGGACCAATTCTTGTAATTGTGCTCGTGTTATGGAAGGCCACCCAACGGGCTGAGCGCATTGCCGCAGCACGAACTGGCGATTCCAGCGATAGTTCGGCTACGAACGCCGAGTAATTCGGGCTCCAAGCCCAGTCAGTCGACCAACCAGATCGTCATATCCGCGATCAATGTGATGAACGTCGCTCACTATGGTTTGTCCAGTTGCAACCAAGCCAGCAACGACAAGCGCAGCACCTGCGCGAATATCTGGAGCATTTACCGGCGCTCCAACGAGTTGTTCAACTCCGCGCACCACTGCGTGATGCCCGTCAATGCGCACATCGGCACCAAGTTTCATTAATTCATCGACATATCGAAATCGGCCTGGGTACAAGTTCTCGGTGGCAATGCCAGTTCCGTCAGCAACCGCCAACATGCCAACGAGTAGCGGCTTGTAGTCGGTTGCGATTCCTGGATACGGCAGCGTTGCGAAATTAATTGTGCGTAACCGGGCTTGGCAGGTGACATGCAAGCCATCGTGTTGTGGGGTGATGCCAACACCCATTTCCGAGAATCGATTGATGAGCATTTCCATATGCTCAGCACGAGCTCCGCGCACAAACACATCGCCACGCGTCACAGCAACCGCAGAAATATATGTTGCAGCCTGAACTCGGTCATTTACTACTTCATGATCGGTTGAATGCAATTGATTTGGCTTCACGCCGGTTATTGATAGACGATCAGTGCCAATCCCCGAAATGTTCGCACCCATGTCAACAAGCATGTTGCACAGGTCAATAATTTCTGGTTCACGTGCAGCATTGTCAATAATCGTTATTCCATTGGCAAGCACAGCCGCTGTCAAAATATTCTCCGTTGCACCAACGCTTGGAAACTTCAGCTCAATTGATGCACCGTGCAATTCCTTTGCTCGCGCACGAATACCGTCACGATTCAATTCAAAGGCTGCACCCATGGCCTCAAGGCCCATCACGTGTAAGTCAATTGGTCGAGAACCAAAGTCGTCACCACCAGGCATTGCAATGTCCGCACTTCCATATCGCCCTATTAGTGGTCCAAGCACATTGATTGACGCTCGAATTCTGTCCACCTGCTCAAACGGAGCAACTGGCGTGATGTTGCCGGTATTCGTCAGCACTAATTCGTGGGTGCCGATTTTTTTCGACTGCACGCCAAGCGCTCGTAGGAGGTCGCACATCGTGTCCACGTCGGCGATATCGGGAACATTGGTGAGGCGGTATTCGCCTTCTGCCAACAGGGTGACAGCCATGAGCTTGAGTACCGAATTCTTGGCTCCAGGAACCTGTACCTCGCCCTGAAGCGATTCGGAATGCTCTACGACAATCTGCATGACGCAATCAGTATGCTCGCGCAGTGGCATCAAGTAGCGCTCACCCCAAGAAATACAGTCGAATATGGGGTTTTTCAGCGCCAGAGCCCCTGACCGACCGACAGAAAAGTGTGCTCAAACTGTTGTGGCTTGCTTGCTTGCCTGCCGCCTACGTCAACACTGTTTTCACACAAACCGTTGCCTACGCATCTACTGAATTTCACATTTCACAACAAGGCCAAGGGTTTGCTGCAGCAATCGTGCGCTGGGGCGTAATCATTGCAATTCCCATTGCGTCATACGCCGACAGGGTGGGAAGGCGACGTGTCATCATCGGTCTTGCTTGGCTCGCGCCACTCATTATTTCGCTCGGTGCGCTTTCACCATCATTTGCATTTCTCGTAGCAACACAAACCATCGGTCGACCGTTGGGCATTGCGCTCACCGTATTTATTTTGGTGTTCGCCACAGAAGAAATGGGCACGAATACTCGTGCATGGGCGCTCAGCATCCTGGCAGTAGGTAGTGGCGTTGGTGCGGGTTCAGCAGTCGGCGCTATTCCACTAGCCGGAATTTCCGAGTCTTCGTGGCGACTGGTATACCTCATAGGAATTGCATGGTTGGCGGTGGCGTTTGTACTTTCGCGTTCACTTCCCGAAACCGAACGGTTCCTTGCGTTACACGAAGAACAGATCCGTCACACCGACACGGCAACGCACATTCATCGCGACCGTTTGTGGTTGCAAATTGCCGTTGCTGTGCTCACCAATGTGTTCGTTGCAACTGCATCAATTTTTCAATCTCGCTACTTAAAAGACACCCGCGGTTATTCTGCTTTTGATATTTCAATGTTCATCACCATCACCAGTATTCCTGCAACTGCCGGGTTGGTTATTGGTGGCAGACTGGCCGACAAGGTTGGTCGTAAAGCGGTAGCCATCGCCACTGTGCCGACGGGAACATTGTTGTTTGCTTCGTCGTTTGCATTGCATGGTGTTGCCATGTGGATCGCGGCAATCTGTGGCGGAGTGCTCCTCGGAATTTCCTATCCAGCAATGGCGGTGTTCCGCAGCGAATTGTTCCCCACCGCACATCGCAATATGGCATCAATTCTCATCATGGTGGCTTCGCTTATTGGCGGAAGTGTTGGACTGATCTTCGCAGGGTTTCTGCTCGATCATGGAGTGTCTTATGGACGCGTCATGATGATGTTTGCGCTTGGCCCAGTAATTGTTGCGGTACTTGTTGCGGCGAAGTATCCAGAAACCGCGCATCTCGAGCTTGAAGACATCAACCCCGAAGACGCACACTTACACAGTTCGTAGCCAGTCCTCGAACAGTGTGGCCACATATTCGTCATGACCCTTCAATTCGTGACGGCCGCCTTCAATGAATTGAACCGCAGGCGGTGAAGGAAGCAACGCAAACGCACTCGCCAATTCCACAGGGGTGCCAAACTCATCGCGAGTTCCACTAATAAATAGGGCCTTTGCGCTCAATCGCGGCAGATGTTCAATACGCAATTGTTCGGGTTTTTTCGGCGGATGCAATGGATATCCAATACACACCACGCCAGCAACGCGAAGTACATCTTCAACATCAGAGCCAGCCATCGTGCACATCCGACCGCCCATCGAACGACCACCAATGACGAGGTCCGTAGTTTTACAACCGATGTGCTGTGCAAACGCTCGCACTTCGTCTTTCACGCACTGCACCAAAATTGGCGCCTTATCAGGAAATTTCTTACCCGCTTTGCGATACGGAAAATCAACTCGCAACACCGGCAGTGGGCTGAGTTGATTTTCTATGGCAATGAGCGCTGCATGATCACGGCTGCTGCCGGCGCCAGGAAACAGCACTACCCCACGGACAACCATGGTGTTACGAACTCAGCAATACACGGCGAGCTTCACTTAAATCGTTGATACTGGCACTTGCAGTGCGCGAATCTCCACCGTGGTCTGGGTGCACGTCGCGCAAACTTTCACGGAATCGCACCTGAATTTCACGCTTCGAAGGCTTCACCGTTCCTGGAGGAAAGCCAAGCATCTCGAGTGCCCACGCACGCGGATCTGCCATTGCCGCAATGGTTGACGCATTGCTGCCTGCCAAGTACGCAACAAAAGTTTGGTTCAACGGTCCACGCCACTTCATAGCCTTCAGCAACACTGGTGCAAGTTTTTTGCGAATGCTTGGGTCAAGTCGTTCCAACACATAGACGGCGCCAAGTACATGTTGCAGTGGCGTTCCACCTTCTGAAAATTCAAAGCGAATGGAATCATTTTCGCCGATCATGCGATGCACACTTCGAGCAAGCCCGTGACGATCTGCTTGAAAGCGATGCCGCAATCGCGGCTGCACAATTCGCTCGCCCTGTTCTATTTGCGAAATCAAGCGATGGACATCGGGAATGAGATCTTCATGGATGCTTCCCGAATGCGCGGCAACAATTGCCCCGAGCAAAATTCCGCCGAGCCCTGGCGTTGGGTCGATTGGCAAATTCAGCCCGCCGAGCGACAACCGACGGGTTGGGGTAATTGGCCTGGAGTGGAAAAGCTCCACTTCGGCTAGAACTTCAGATTGACCCGAAGCCTCAGTTGTTGTCATCTATAAAAGTTACGCCACGACTGTCGATTGAGTCCAAGCAAGAGTCAACAACAGCTTCAACTCCAATGGGCACAAGCAACATGGTTCCGTCCCAGCGGTAACCGATGTCCAGATTGTCGAGCATGTCGCACAATTGCTTGCGCTCGCCTTCTGACCATTCGTCTAGTTCGTATTCGGTGATGTTGTCATCACCCGAATCGTCATCTTCGCCATCCTCAAGATTGTCGAGTTCATCTTCAATTTCATCCAATATCGCATCAACAACTTGCTCGGTGTCTTGTGAAACCAACAGTTCAGAGCCATCCCACGAGTGGGCAATCTCTGCATCGGCAAGTGCTGCGGCAACATCTGCCCGATCATCAACAGACCAATCGGCAAGGTCGTAACGCGTGGTGAGCGCCTCTGGGTCTTTGGGGTTCCATTCGCTCATATCCCGAACGCTACTTCGTTTCAGTCCAAATGCGAATTGCGACTAGATTTTGTGCCATGCCAGCACGCGAAAGACCAGACCGTAACCTCGCAATGGAACTGGTGCGCGTCACCGAATCCGCAGCACTCGCCGCCTCCCGATGGGTTGGCCGAGGTGACAAAAATGCAGCCGATGGCGCAGCAGTGGATGCCATGCGTAACGTGCTCGACACCGTGAGCATGGACGGCATTGTCGTCATTGGTGAGGGCGAAAAAGACGAAGCCCCAATGCTCTACAACGGCGAGCGCGTCGGCAACGGCAGTACGCCAAATACCGACGTTGCAGTAGACCCAATTGACGGCACAACCCTCACGTCACTTGGCCGTGGAAACGCACTTTCGGTAATCGCAGTCTCTGAACGCGGCACCATGTTTAATCCTGGTCCATGCGTGTACATGGACAAGATTGCCGTTGGCGCCGAAGCAGCACATGCCGTAGATCTCGACTGGTCTCCAACGAAGAACCTGCAGGAAGTCGCACGAGCTTCGAAAAAACTCGTTAGCGAACTCACTGTCATGATCCTTGAACGCGACCGACATAACGATCTCATCGCCGAAGTCCGTTCTACTGGTGCACGAATTCGCCTTATTTCAGACGGTGACATTTTCGCTGCAATTGCGGCCGCTTCACCAGATGTTGGAGTGGACATTTTGTTCGGCATTGGCGGAACCCCAGAAGGTGTTGTAGCAGCAGCTGCACTTAAAGCAATGGGCGGAGAAATCATTGGTCGTCTTCATGCACGCGACGACGCAGAACGCAAGGCTGCCCAAGATGCTGGCTACGACCTCAGCAAAGTGCTCACAACCGATGACCTGATCAGCGGAGAAGATATCTTCTTCGCCGCAACTGGCGTCACTGATGGCGAACTACTGCGTGGCGTACGTTACGACACCTACGGGGCACGTAGCCACAGCTTGGTCATGCGCAGTCGCAGCGGAACGATCCGTTACATCGACACTCATCATCGCCACGATCGTCTTGCGGCGTACTCGTCAACCGACACTAAATAAGTAATAAGCCCTGTTTAGCGGCGCATAAACAGGCCAATAAACCAACGGCCCACACTGCGTGGCAACACGTCGGTTATACCAACCAGCGTTTTGTACAAAATTCCTGGCACCACAATTGGCTTGCCCTTAATGACGCCGTTAATTCCCGTGCGTGCCACCAACTTCACCGAAGTCCAAGCAACTGCAGGAAACTTGCTCTCGTATTTGCTGGTGTTTGACACCGACTGAAATTCGGTTTTTGTGAGGCCTGGGCACAATGCGGTAATGCGAATGCCGGTGTTTGCAAGTTCTTGATGCACCGCTTCGGTGAAACTGGTGACAAATGCCTTGGTTGCCGAGTAAACAGCGAGTCCTGGCTGAGCCTGGAAGCTGGCAACACTTGACACATTCAAGATGTACCCGCGTCCACGCGGCAACATCTGGTTTACCGCAGCGCTGGTAATACGCATGAGCGCGACCACATTGAGTTGCACTTCATTTGCCAATCGATTTGGGTCAATGCGGTGCATTGGCCCTGAGGTACCGAACCCTGCATTATTGACGACGAAATCAATCGGTGGCTTCGTAGTATCGCGCAATCGTGCTTCTACTGCCGCCACACCTTCGGCTGTCAGTAAATCTGCTGTCAACACCTCAACATTTTTATATTGACTAGCAATGGTGTGCAGACGGTCGCCACGACGAGCGACGAGCACCAAAGGCACTCCTGCTTTACCCAACATGTGCGCCATCTGTTCGCCGATGCCGCTTGAAGCACCCGTAATGAGTGCTTGCGTAAATGGATAGTTAGTGCGCGGCACGCGTCTCGGTGAGGCCGCCAGCGGCAGACAATCGTGCGTGTGCACGGCGCAGCGCAGCTTCAATAGCTGCATCATGCTCGCCACGCATTGCGGCCTCGGCACGCTCTAAAGCAGCACGCGCGCGCTTGATGTCGATTGACTCTGCAAGTTCTGCCGTGTCGGAAAGAATCATGACGTGGTCTGGTGCAACTTCTACGAACCCACCGTGCACGGCAAGGTCTTGTACTTTGCCATCCGACAGGTAGATACGCGTGTGGTTTTCGGTTAGTGCTCCAAGGAACGAAATGTGCCCTGGCAAGAATGCGATTTCACCGCCATCGAGCGTGCGGGTGATGACCTGCTTGGCCTCACCAGAAAACAGCACGCGCTCAGGCGAAACCACTTCTACGCGAAGAGCACCAGTTGAAGCCATTACGAAGCGTTCTCCTGCAGTGACTTCGCCTTTGCGAGCACTTGGTCTACGCCACCAACGTTCAAGAAAGCCTGCTCTGGAATTTCATCCAAGTCGCCCTTAATGATCGCTTCGAAGCTCTCCACAGTGTCTTGCGTCTTGACGTACTCACCCTTCAAACCGGTGAACACTTCAGCAACAAAGAACGGCTGCGACAAGAAACGCTGCACCTTGCGTGCACGAGACACAGTCTGGCGATCTTCTTCCGACAATTCGTCAAGACCAAGAATCGCAATGATGTCTTGAAGTTCCTTGTAGCGCTGCAAGATTTCTTGCACACGACGAGCAACGTTGTAGTGACGATCACCAACAACTTCAGGCGACAAAATTGTCGACGTTGAAGCAAGTGGGTCCACTGCTGGGTAAATACCCAACGATGCGATCTGTCGTGACAACTCGGTTGTTGCATCCAAGAACGTAAAGGTCGTGAACGGTGCTGGGTCGGTGTAGTCGTCGGCAGGCACGTATACGGCTTGCAACGAGGTAATTGAACGACCACGTGTTGACGTGATGCGCTCTTGCAACTGACCCATTTCGTCGGCAAGTGTTGGCTGATAACCCACGGCTGAAGGCATACGGCCCAACAGCGTTGATACTTCAGAACCAGCTTGTACGAAACGGAAAATGTTGTCGACGAACAACAACACGTCTTGGTTTTTCACGTCACGGAAATACTCGGCCATGGTGAGTGCCGAAAGTGCAACGCGCAAGCGCACGCCTGGTGGTTCGTCCATTTGGCCAAACACGAGGGCGGCTTTTTCGAACACGCCAGACTCTTCCATTTCCATGCGCAAGTCGGTGCCCTCACGGGTGCGCTCGCCTACGCCGGCAAACACCGACACACCACCGTGGTTTGATGCCACGCGGTTGATCATTTCGGTGATGAGAACGGTCTTGCCTACGCCTGCTCCACCGAACAAACCAATTTTTCCACCAGCCAAATATGGGGTGAGCAAGTCGATGACCTTAATTCCGGTTTCAAACATGCGACGGCTTGGCTCGAGTGCTGCAAAGTCTGG
>JBAXBR010000015.1:0-24555 GCA_037141855.1 Actinomycetota bacterium
TGCGTGCTGATACTTGCTTTAAATTCACCTTCACGCATTTTTTGTTTCGTTGCTGCACTCGGCTCATCAAGTCGTTCAATCGTTACGCCAATGATGTCAGCAGTGCATGTGAACAAGTGCGGATAGTTACCCACAGGTGAACCCGTATCCACACCGATGTCAAATGTTTCTCCACTCATTGAATACACCAGTGGCACAGTTTTCTCAATCCGTACACTTCCTGCTTCACGCTCATCTACAAACAACGTTGCAACGCCACCGGCACCGAACCCGCCGTCGTAAGCAAAGTCCACAACGATCTCGTGATGCCCCGCCTTCAATGATTGGGTGTCCCCCACGACCGAATGCACATGACCAAACCAGTTGTAGTGATACGTCGGCATTCCCGATTTATCTATATACAGCGACCAACCTGCCATGTTTCCGCCCTGGCATGCAATCACGCCATGTGCGCCGCCTTCTGGAACCACAATTTCCGCGGTCATCCTCCACGAGCAGTTCTTCACATTCAGAACCGAACTCTCGGGCATACGCACATGAGCTCGCGTGTAGGTCACTTTGGTGATGCCATCCAACGAATGTGGCACGGCAAAATCTCCATTGCGAGGCGAACCCGCATCGCGCAACGGGTAAATGTTGTACTGAATTGCATTCTGGTGAAATAGCTCTTGTAGTTCAGCAAGTTTTTCAGGGAACTGTTCAGCGAGGTTCACTGCCTGGGAGAAGTCTTCGCTGATGTTGTACAACTCCCACACTTCTTGTGGTCCATCGAAATCAAGTCCTTGCAAACGAATCCAAGGCAAACGACCGTGGAAGCACGACGCCATCCAACCCTCGTGATAGATGGCGCGATTACCCAGAATTTCAAAGTATTGAGTGGTGTGCGTACTTGGAGCATTGGCATTGTCGAATGAATACGCCATCGACGTTCCATGAATTGGCATCTGTTTAATGCCATTCACGTGCGTTGGTGCATTAATCCCGACTAATTCATAAATTGTTGGCACAAGGTCAATCACGTGATGGAACTGTTCACGCAACCCACCTGCATCACGAATCTTCTTTGGCCAACTGAGTGCCATTGCATTACGAGTTCCGCCAAAGTGTGAAGCAACTTGTTTCATCCATTGAAATGGCGAATCAAGCGCCCATGCCCAACCAACATTGAAATGGTTTTCGCACTTTGCTGTACCAAAGTCGTCAATATGTTCAAGCAACCACTCAGGGTCTTCTGGAACTCCGTTTTGAAACGATGGCGCGCTCCATGCTCCGTGAATGGTTCCTTCAGCAGAAGCACCATTGTCGCCTGTGATGTACACCACCAAGGTGTTGTCCATAATGTTTAAGCGTTCAAGCGCGTCGATAACACGCCCCACTTGTGCATCGGTGTGCGCAAGAAACCCGGCAAAGGTTTCCATGAGTCGCGAGGCAACTGGCTGGTAACGCTCTGGGTAATCGTTCCATGCAGGAACTTGTTCTGGGCGTTTCGTCAAGCCTGTATTCGGCGGAATGACCCCAAGTTTCAGCTGACGCTCGTAAATTTCTTCACGCAATACATCCCAGCCGCCATCGAAATGACCCTTGAACTTGTCGATCCATTCACGCGCAACATGATGCGGCGCATGCAATGCAGGAGTTGAGAAATACGTGAAGAACGGTTGATTTGGACGCGATACTTGCTGTCGTTCAATCCATGCAATCGTTTGATCTGCCAAATCTTCAGTGAGGTGATAGCCGGGGTTGCCAACATGCGGAGAAATTGGCGTGGTCTGGTCGTAAACCGGTGGTTCCCATTGCGAAGACTCAGCACCAATAATTCCGTAGAACTTGTCAAAGCCCAAGCCAGTTGGCCAACGATCAAACGGGCCAGCCGGGCTTTGTTCCCATGACGGCGCAAGATGCCATTTGCCAAACACCGAAGTTGCGTATCCAGACATGCGCAACACCTGAGCCATGGTTGCTGCTTCTGGCGGTATCGCACTGTCATAACCAGGAAACGAGTTTGCAATTTCAGTAATGCCGCCCATGTGCACGGCGTGGTGATTGCGACCCGTGAGCATTGCTGCGCGTGTTGGAGAGCACAGCGCAGTGGTGTGGAACTGGTTGTAACGAAGGCCAATGTTGGCAATGCGATCAAGCGTTGGTGTCGGAACTGGGCCACCAAAAGTTCCAAACGATCCGAAACCCACATCGTCCAGCAAAATGAGCACAATGTTTGGCGCGCCGACTGGCGCACTATTACGGCCAAGCTTGCTCGGTGTGGACTGTGCAATTAATCGTTCTGCCTTACCTGCAAACTCTGGGGTTCCGAGTGGCAATTTCTGCGCCATTAGGCAACAAGGCCTTTCACATCGAAAGTGCGAAGCGCATGAACTGCAGCATCTACGTTTCCCGCAATGGCTATTGAGCCATCGGCAAGCCCTGCACTCAACGTGGTTGCGCCCGAGAGCACGTTCGTCCAGGTGTCTAGAGAAGTCGTAATTGTTGCGTCGGCATCGTTGCCCGAATTCGGAACCGCCACATAGTTGCGAATATGCAAGCCAGTGACGTTTCCATCGAGTTCAAACTTCAAGCGAATGTTGGTTTCGCCCACTCGTTCAGGAACAAGCAGCACGCGAAGAATGTGAACTGCTTTTTCATAACCCGCACTGAGCAGAGTCGGCTTACGCAAGTGCACATTCTTCAAGCGCGCAACGTTTGCCGTTCCATCCAACACACGCGCACGTGTAATGCACCAGTTGCGAATATTTGCGGCGCTCGTTCGCTGTGCCACCATGCGCAATGCCTTGGCAAGCAACGCGCGATCTGCATCTTCAGCACCTTCACTGCGCACCAACCACGAACCAAGCTCTAAAGCCCAACGCACATCGTCTTGTGTAAGGGCGTCCGAGACCTGTTTACGCACTGCTTCCCTACCGCCAAACCCAACAATCAGTTTTGACATGCGCTCACTCGGTGGTGTTGGAAACAGATTCGCCTCATCGCCATCAAAGAATCCAAACAAGCCAGTTCGAATTTGGCGAACATGGTGTTCAACTACTCCGTACAACTCGGAAGTTAAATAATCGTTGTCATACATTTCTGGCAGATCTACCGCTTCTGCAATTTCGGTACTCGTCATGCCTGCATTCGTGGCGCGAACGGTTTGGTCCCACATGAATTGAATAGAGTCGCGATACTTCGTCACTCGGGTAGCAATTTCCTGCGCGCCAGAAATGTGTGGCCCATGTGCGCCAACTAAATGTTGCGCATTCAGTGAAAGTAAGTGATCGATTCCGCGCAACAGCACGCGTGGGTCTCGGTATTCTTCGCCGCGAATGGCGAAGATGTTAAACAACACTGGCCACACCAAGTTGTTCACTGCCACACCAAGCGATGGAATCCAATAGGTCACCGAATCATCGGCGTCCGACGGTGCGTGTGTCACTTCAATATCCAAACCAGCAACATTGATGGATGTCGCTGACCCAAACGTGTGGGTTGGCTCGATAAACCCTGGGGTAAAAGGAGCATGTTTTGGGTTGCGATAAAAGTGACCTAAGCCAACATTTACTCGACCATCTTCACCGTCTTCTGGAAGCTGCATGGCAAACTGTTCAACCAAACCACGGCCATAAGCAGGCGCGATTTCACTGGCAGTACGACGACGATTCTCAGCAATCTTTTCGTGCCCCCAAATAGGAACTGCCTTGCCACCATTTTCTGCAATAACAGCCTTTGTGCCATCAACGTAGTGAAAGTGCGTGTACATCACCGCCACAATCGGGCGCGTAGACACGTTGCGCAGTTCAGCAATTGCCTCGTTCATTTCCTCAATAGATTCACCCGTATCGATTGCAATAATTCCTTCGGGGGCTTCAATAAACGACTGATTCGACAATCCGTTCCCAACGAAGCACCACACGCCTGGGCGCACTTCGCTAAACGTTCGGGCTAAACGGTGCGACTGCTCAACGTGTAGTTCATGAGCAACTTGGCCGCCAGCAAGTGTTACCGACTTCGACGCATTTGGCTCGAAACTCCGTGTTCGACGCGCCATGTGCAACTCGTATTCTGCGCTTACGCGCCTAGTTTGCGGAAGAAATCTGGAGGCGCAACAACGTCGTCGCGAGTGAGTTGGTTCACGTGCGATTTGCCAATGCCTAGAAGTGCGGAATCAATTCCACCACGAATAACGTCGAGCACGTTTTCTACTCCGGCCTGACCATTTGCAGCGAGCCCCCACAAGTAAGCGCGACCAATCATGACCGCGCGAGCACCAAGTGCCATGGCCTTCACCACGTCGCTACCGCGACGAATTCCGCCATCGAGCAATACATCAATCTGAGAACCAACTGCATCTGCAATTGCAGGAAGTGCACGAATTGGTGCAGGGGTTCCGTCCAAATTATTTCCACCATGGTTCGAAACCGACAGTGCTGTTGCACCAAGGTCGACTACACGCTTTGCATCATCAATACGACTAACACCCTTCACCATGAATGGCCCACCCCACTGCTGGCGCAGCCACGCAACGTCTTCCCATGTTGGAAGCGTTGTTTGCATCCATTCGTAGTACGCGCCGAAAAATGTTGGTGCATCTTCGCCAGGCTTTTGCATGTTCGGTGCAGTGAGGTCTGGAATGCGACCAGTCTTTGCAAACGACCACAACCACTCAGGCTTCATCAACACTTCAGGTGCAAGCTTGAGCATTGCTTTCAAGTTGACCTTCTCTGGAATCCATGGGCTTCCCCAGTCGCGACCATTCGAGAATGACCAGTCAAGCGTGACGATCAGTCCCGTTGCTCCAGCAGCGCGCGCACGTTCCATACGTTGAACAAGTGTGTCTTTGTCGCCACACCAATACATCTGAAACAACGTTTGAGTATTTACCGCAGCAACTTCTTCAACCGACTTGCTAGCAAACGAACTGAGCCCCATGGGAATGCCACGATTTTGTGCAGCACGCGCAATAGCTACTTCGCCCTCTGGATGCACTGCTTGAACTCCTGTTGGCGAAATGATGACGGGCATCGACAGCTGTTGACCCATCACGCTCACTGCCATGTCGCGCTGACCAGAGAGGCCGGCGATATGTGGAGCAAAGCCAAGTTGGTCAAATGAATCGAGATTGTCGCGACTAGAAAGCCCCTTTTCCGAGCCAGCAACTAATGCGCCATACACCGACTTCGGCAAGCGCTTTTGTGCTCTGCGCTGAGCCTCGGCGACCGTTTCGAACCATGCATTTGCCATGCGTGCATCCTATTTGAGGCGAGCAATAACTCAGTAAGCCGGCTTAGTCTTCGGGCCGAATATGGGTAAGCACTCCACTTAGATAGGTGATTTCGTAATTGCTCGCTACTGCACCGCTGCAGGTCGTTTTATACGTCAACGATGGTCTTGCGCCGTCGAATACCCCTACTTTGAACAAGTAGTCACTGGTACAGGTTGGCATCGTTGTCAACACTGATTCATTTTCTGCATTTTGAAATTTACTAAACGACGGGATCACCTTGTACAAAGCAGGGTCGGTGAAAATCGTTGCCGAGGATGCAGTGATCACAAGAGGTGCCCTCGTAACAGTGAGTTCAATTTTCACACTGGTAATTGCTGAATCATGACTGTCGGTTTTGTCAACCTCTGCCGAGAGAGAACAAGTGCCTACACCAACCACATGCACTGTTCCGGTGAGCTGCGCAATACTGCACACCTTTTCATTGCTTGAGTAGTAACGAACGGTTCCGCTACCAGTTGATGGAGTTGCAGTTGAAACCAAGAAATCAGACGTCCCGTACTGCTTCGAGAGTGGCGAAGTTGATGCAAATGCAACTGAGCGAGTTCGTGGAATTGTTGTTGTAGAAGTGGTGGTAGTTGGAGGTTCGGTCGTTGCCGTCGTTGTCGGTGCGACAGTTGTCGGCGGAAGGGTAGTTGGCGGCTCAGTTGTTGTAGTCGACGTTGTTGTGGATGTCGTCGTCGTTGTGGTCGTGGTCGTGGTCGTACTTGTCGATGCGGGAACGGTCGTCGTCGTGGTCGTAGTAGTAGTTGTTGAACTGGTTGGCGCTGACGAAGTCGTGGTTGGCTCAACTGTTGGCGCAACAGCACGAGTAGGTAGTTGCACTGTTGAGTCAATCGGATTCAGCAGATCGCCAGTTGGGCTTTTGGCTTTAGTGTTCGTTGGAACGAGGTCGTTCACGAAATTCGAATCCAATTTCACCCCAGCAATATTCGAAACCGATGTCGTCCACGAACCCGCGACTGTCTGCGAATACAGCGTGTTCACCGCTTCGCCCTTGTGTAGTTTCGCCGCAATATTTCCATTCAACATCACTGCACCTTGTGCATTCAACACTGAAAAGACCGGCAATGGGTTTTCAATTCGGCGAGCACCGTGAGTCGATGCATCGTCATCTGAATAAGTAGTAGTAATTCGAATTTGTTGGCCGGCACTCAACGTGATGGTCGCTGATTGCGGTCCGTTCGTGATGAGTACTTGTGCAGTTCCATCTGCCGACAACATTTGTCCAGTCATGGTTGTTGACGATCCGCTACTTTGCACCGAAATATCAAAATATGCAGTAGACGTGTACACAATTCCTGCAACGCCTGTCCTATTCACCGAAACAGTAAACGGTCCTTTTGTTCTGTCCCCTACAGCCGTGAAATGCAATGGTCGCGAATCTGCATACGTCATCGGAACGTACGCAACAGCACCCTGGCCAGCTCCGCCAACAAAGTTATGTACTGCAAATTTTGACTGTGCAACAGACTTCGGATCACGCGTATCTACCGAACCAAATTGACTGGTTATTTTCACGCCAGATGAAACATTGCTATTCCCCTTTTGCGTAGCAATGACAGAATATGTTGAACCTTTAATTCCGCGAGTGCCACCAAGCGAAACATTGAATGGGCCTTTGCGCACCGACATTTCCGTTAGGTCTAATGTGCCTGCGCCAGTTCCCGTCCAAGCTGGGTCCGCAGCAGATGGAGTTACACCAGCACCCCTATATGTCCATGACTCATTGGCCGTGTTAATCACTACTTTGCGAATTTCATTCGGATAGTTGTTGTCGTACACGTATATGTTGCGAAGGTTGCCGTCCTTCGTGACAGCAATTGGAGTTACCGAGTGCCCTCCGGCAGCTGAGTACATACCCATGGTGTATCCAACTTTGTTCTTTAACCCAGTAACCAACTGTGCCGAAAGTTCTGATGGAGCAAGTTTGCGATATTTCTGTGTGTTCTCGGCAACCGTTGGTGCAACTTGTGTCGCCCACCAATAGCCAATTTGTTTAGCAACTGATGGCTGCGATAACTGAATGGTTGCTGCCGCACCGTTTGGTCGAGAATCCAAACTGTCGTAAAACCGTTGAGATAAAACCGAAAGACCTTCGCATCGACCAGTCGCCATTGCTGCATTCAATTGATCTGCAACCGCTTGCGCGCCAGGAAGAATCACACACGTTCCCGAATTTGGGTCGACGCACACTGCGCTAGATCCAAACAGCGCAGCCATGGTGGACGCATCAATCCGATCATTCGTTGGTTCACCCGCATAGTTCGCAAATGCGAATCCATCGTTTGCAGACCTGAACTTCTGGTCCGCTCCAAGTAACTCTTTAGTAGAAGCACCTAGCTCTTGAGCAACAGCTCCGAAATACTTGACTGCCTGTGCCGAAGAAAGCCCGTTACGCCCCGCAACTGTGGACTTTGGGATTGCAGCCTTTCCTTTTGCCGCATCAACGACTATTGATTGATCAATGCTGGTGGTGTGATTGTGGTTGTACACCGACAAACCGATGCATCCGCCTAGAAACGCAACGCCACCCGCGACAAGTAGGTAACGCCTTCGCACTGTTCTACCCCTACGACCAGTTTGATACTGACAACAAGCCACCCACATATGAAATGTCGTAATTAGGCGCTACAGCACCGCTGCACGATGTTGCATATGTGTGCCGACCAACAGATGAAATATCAAAGCCACCAGGAATCAAAACCACACATGTTGGAAGCGTGGTAAGGACACTCGAGTCATCGCCATTAACGAATCCTTTATAAGACGCAGTTACTACGTAGAGCCGCGGTGAATATGCGATGTAAGCAGACGACGCAGTGATGGTGAGCGATGCTTTATTTACCGTTACCGAAACTGGCACCAATGTGTTTGCTGCCGCATATGTTCCGCTGGCTGGAATGGAAGCGGATATTTCACAACTTCCTGTTCCAACAATGGAAACCTGACCGCTCACTGCGTCAATTGTGCAGACGTTCGAATTTGATGATGCATAGGTGATGTCACCGATGCCAATGGATACAGACGCTGAAACCGTAAACGGTGTATCGCCATAAGTCTTAACTGCAGAAGTTGATGCAAATGAAATTGTCCGTGAAATTGAACCTGGAGCAATCGTCGTAGTAGTTGTCGGAACTGCACCTGTCGTTGAAGGCGAAAGAACAATCGGTGGTGCTGGAGGCGCAACAACTGATGTTGATGTTGACGACCCATCCGCAACCAGCGTGGTGGACGTTGTTCCTGTCGGCGCCGAACCACGAATCGGAAGCACCAACCCAGGCACCTTGCCATTCATTGTCTTCTTGCCACTGCCGGAAACAAGGCTTGTAGTTGATTCCCCATCAAGCGTTGTCGTCGTTACATAATCTCCACTCAACACGGTGGTTTCAGAGCTAGCTAGTGGCGAATTGTTGCGGCTTGCGAATATGACAACTGGCGCAGACAACGCGACGATTGACGCGGCACCAATTGCCAGCGCTTTTGCACCTGAAATTTTCTTTTTGTGAAACCACGCGAACGCGCCTTTACGACGATCCTTTTCTTCAACTTCAACGTCAAAGAGCTCGTTCATGTCGTCGTTCACGCGAAGTTTCTAACGCACACAAGTTCACTTGGACAAACCCAAATCTCTCTTGTATCTCTCTTGGAAAAGGGATAACCCTTAACTTTCTCAAGAGTTCGATGAATGCGCCGATCTATAAGCAGCACTTCACTCGTCTGATGGTTAACAACGTGTGTTGTGTGTTATCTCTTGTTGTGTAAGGGATAACATATTCATCATGAAGGGAGGCCCTATGAAGAAACGAATTGCGATACTTGCAACAACACTTGCACTTGGCATCTCCTCACCTGCTCTCGCAATTGGTTCTTCACCACTTCGCGCGCAGCCGCAACCATCTGCGAAATCACAACCAGTAAAAAAATCAAAACGCTCACAACGGATAGCTTCAGCCTCTGGTTTCAACCCGACCATTAATGGTTTCTCATTCGCCAATTGGCAGAGCGGTTCACTTTCGGAAGAAACCAGTATTTCATTACTCATTCAGTTGTTTGGTGAACAATCGATATGCCAGACAGTGAGTGTCGATCATTCTTGCACCCCTTATCCAAAAGCAAAAGCTTTTAGCCAACAGTTCGCCGACACCATTGCCTTCGGTCGTTGCGAAGGAATGGTGGTGCTTGCTAGCACCATGTTTGCTTCTGGCAAGCCTGCCAGTGGTTTGAGCAAACAGGAAGTGGACTCCAGCATCTTGTTCTGGTGGGCAAGTCAAATTCTTCCCTCTGTTACCGCTGCCAGCGAGAGCACCAAACAACTTGCACCAACTGAACTTCTTCCCCTTATTGCAAACGGCATCGCAAATGGTTCATCCAGCACGCTCGGGTTGTATTACGAAGGACTTGGGCATACTTTGCTGCCCATCAAGCAGGTGCAAAACGGAAACGTTGTAACCGTGGATGTGTACGACAGCAACACCCCGCTTGTCACCCAACACGTGCTGATTAATACTGCTTTAAACTCGTGGAATTACACCGCAGTCAATGCAAGTGGAAACACCGTGATGAATTGGACGGGGATTGGCGCTGGTTCGCTAGATGTCATTGCCATGTCGGCTCGTCAGCCACAACCCACTAGCTACTTTGCAGGGTAACTAGTACTGCTCTTCGTAGATAGGAAACCTGATTGACATTGTTCTTGCCGAACCGGTTTTTTCAATTATGAGAAAACCGCCAAAGAGATTAATCATCTTTTCCAGAATGATGACTGGTGGAACCAGCTTGACTTGATTCAAAATCGCTCCATAGGACGGAGCTTCGTTCAAATCTAACCAAACATCACGACGTTCGACACTGCTTCTGCTGATGGACAAATCCACAAATCCACCCTCCCCTTCGATTTTTTTCAAGTCAACAAAAACTTCAAGTTCTTTTGATTCATCTCCTAAAAACGGATGCGCCCATGCATTCAGTAGTGCGCGATAAATCCAATATAAGACCACCCCTTTGACATGAACACGTTCGTAATCGGGGACAGTTTTACTTACATGAATTTTTGAAATCTGCTCAGTGTTGAGAGTGAGCGATGAAAAAGCTGCACTCAATGCAATTCCTGGCATCGACACCGAGAAATCGGCCGATTCATCTGCGCCTTCCGGATAGAAAAGATGCGAAAACTCATTCAAACTTTGAACGCTTAAATCAGCTTTTTTCAAAGCAGATTTAATTCTTTCCTGTGCTTCAACAAAATGATTTTCGATATTCGATTTCAGGCTCAACAATTCGGCCTGAAGTCCAACTACTGAGAGCGCTCCATTGAAGTCATGAATAATCTTTTGCAAAATTACTGCATGCGAACCATATTTTCCCTGGGCTTGGAAATACCGAAGTGCGCCAAGAGACATGACGAGTAAAGCGCCGTCGAAACCCGAATAGTCAAACGGATTGAACGAGCTTTCAATGCAGAGGTAACCCAAAAATATTCCATACCCATCGGAAATTTTTCTACAATAGAGTTTTGAACCTTCACTAATTCTGTCCTCAGATTCAAACACAAACTCTGTTTCAAAATCATTCCAGCCAAGCGATTCAGCGAGTGCTTTAAAAGTGCCAAAACTCATACCCTCTGCAGTGGTGGCTCTCCAGTACTCGTAATCCAAAAACATGGCACTCGACCCATACGTGCCAATAACTACTGGACTGTTGACATCAACTCCATTAATTGCGGCAACATACACAACACTTCGTGCCCTCGTAAGGTTGCACACCGATCGAGCAATGGCAAAGGCAATGTCTTCTGCAGTGGCTGCCTTCGAAAAAACGTTTAATACATCAGAAATTTCTGCACGCAGTGTGCTCTCATGACGGGGGCGGCGGACATCGTCACTCATCTAAGCCCCCCCTGAAATCGTTTGTGCAGCATGTCGGCAAGCGTCGGCGCCTTATACGGCAATAAAACAAGCACCTCCACACCATTAGCAACGTTGTTCATCGTCATTGTTCCATGAAATTTCTGTATAAAAGCGTTGATAACTGAATGGCCTAATCCCGCTTTTGCATTATCGGATATCGGATCGCCGTTATCTCTTACTGATATTCGAACCTGCTCACTTTCAATACGAACATCCACAACGATTCGAGTAGTACTTGACTTCTTTTCAGCATTTGCAACAGCCTCTTCAATAATGCGATAGGTCGCGTAGCAAATTTCTGCGGCCAAATGCAGCCTCTGTACCCGTTTGTTTGAAGAGGTTTCTGATTCTGATGACCAGATCGCATACCCAAGATCAGCAGCATTGGTAAGTCTTTCGTCCAATACAAGTTCCGCACGACCTTCAAGCATTGTTTCAAGTGCTACTTCGATAGATATGGCAAGTGCTGGTGGATACAAACTGTGGGAATACTCACGAACATACTTTTCGGCAATCTCATCCACTCTCTGAGCAACCAATTCGCAATCATTAAGTTTATTTGTCCGTATGTCTTTAGCCAGTCGTACCAGTTGCGGCTGCAAGGTTCCGTGCAGCCAAGCACCAACTTCCTCCCGCGTCTCATTGTCAATGCGAAAAAGCAACTCTCGCGTACTTACATACTTTGAGGAAATATTGGTCATTTGTTTATCAGCTTCTTCTATTTTCAGGAGTCGTTTAGCATTAATGATGGCATCTGCTGTTCCTCCCGATAGCACCATCAGTGCAACAGCGATGTGTAAATAAACAAGAGTTCGGGCTTGCTCATCAATTTCGCGGTGCAGAATATAAATCGAATACACCTCAAAAGTGATAAAGATGGCAATAACTACAAGGCGAACCCAACTGGTTCGTTCACGTCGCAATATTCGAGGGACATCGATTAGCGAATTCACGAAGGAACCAATTCGTTGCACACTGCTTTTGCCGATTCAATTATGTCTTGCTCGGTGAGTCGTGAGGTTTTCTGTAATGCCGCCCAACCATTTGCTTGAGATTTACGCAACACACGCAACAATGCGCCAAACTCCATGGAAGATATGAGCAGCGTTGCAAATTGCAACCCCTCAGTACGAAGTGCGCTCATGAAGGAAGCACCTTCCACACGTGGGTCTGAGCTGGACATCACGTCGACCACCATCAACTGCGGAAACCAGGAATTGAAAGTTTTGTGTTTCAACATTTCGGCCCCAAATGCTTCAATTGAGTCGTATGAGCCGACTAAATCAAACATCTCAGACCGTTCAAAGATGCCATTCAGCAATTCACGAAAATCGGGGTCATTTTCAATGATCCGTACGGTGAGTGGCTGAGAGTTGTTCATCGGTGAAGTCTTTTCTAGCCAACACCCTAAGGGAATTGCGACATCTTTGGCGTGTATAAACACCGTGACAAGGGTTATCCCTATTTAGAGGTCCTACTTCCAATTTTGATCTAAGGGACAGTTCTTATTCATCCAAGTGTTCATTACTCTCAACATTGTGAACCTTGTTGAAAACAGTGTGGATCAATTGCCCGTAGGTTTCGCAGTTTGGCGCGTTACCGACCAAGTGATTGTGTATGCCAACAAGCACGCCCTTGACGCGTTTGGTGCTGGCATTGATTTCGTCGGAACAACGACACTGTGGGACATCATCGGTCCACTAGATACGAATCTCATTCTTGCTGAATCCATCCGCTCATCCCCACACGGCGGACCAGACATTCACTTGCCCGACGAAGCATTCGCAACATTCAAGCGGCAGGACAATGGCGACTTGTTTTCTGGTTGGTACCGAGCGCGCGACATTGTTGATGCCGATGGAGCAACAAGGCATCGGGCTGCCCTGGTCTTCACCAATTACGACGTGAACATCGATGAATACCATTATGACTCATTCATTTCTGCAAAGGCACAAATTGTTGAACGAGAATTGGCGGCAGATGTTGCCCACAACATCAACAACGCCTTGGCACTGTTAGAGAATGAAATTGATTCATTGTCTGAAGTCCATGGGCTGAATATCAAAGAAGTGCTCTCTAATTCAATTCATCGCTTACGTAACATTGGCCTCGACATGCGTCGCTTGGCTTCAATCAGTGAATCGCTCCTTTCAATAAATGACGAAGATGTGGCTTCTCGGCTTCTCCCGGATCCTTCGAAGGAGATGAAACGTCCATCGGGCTCACTGCGCATTCTGGTAGTAGACGATGAACCAGACTTGGCGGCAGGTTTATGCAGCATTCTTGAAATGAGGGGTCACTGGACCCAAATGGCACACACTCAGAAAGAAGCCCTTGCCAAGGCGGCATTTTTTAGTCCTACCGCAGCACTTGTAGACCTTCGGCTGAAGAATGAAGATGGAACAGATGTAGCTGCTGCATTGCGCGAAATGAATCCCAACATCAATATTGTGTACATGACTGGTTACTCTTCTTTGCTACCAACAATCGCAGCAACCACTAATGACAAAGTATTGAAAAAACCATTTGAAATTGACACTGCTATAGCTGCACTTACAAAGGACAAGAGTCATGCCAACAACAACTGATGTGATTAAAACGGTTCTCCTTGAAGACGAAGACTTGCTTCGTGGTTTACTTTCAGAGTGGTTGAGTGCTCAGCCAGACATTGAAATGCTCGACAGCTTCCGCTCGATCCAGGCATTCAATGCCGGCAGCAACACGTCGGTCAAGAGTGCAAATGTGATCATTGCCGACATCGTGTTACCCGACGGCGACGGCCTAGATGCGGCCTTCAAGGCGCTTGAAAACAACGATTCTGGCCAAGGTTTAGTGGTTATTTCGGGTCGTCCAACCTCAGACCTCTTTGACCGATTGTCTTCGCGATTGAACGGCGGTTGGGCATTTTTGTTGAAGAACTCAAACGGCTTAGCAAATCTTCGTCAGGCTATTTCTGCTGTGCAAAGCGGCTTGGTCATGGTTGACCCAAACCTGAAAACCATGTTCACGCGCGATGGACAAAATTTGTCGCTCACCGATCAAGAGCGAACGGTGATGGAGCGCGTAGCTGAAGGAAAGTCAAACGCTGTTATTGCTGGTGAAATTTTTGCATCAGAAAAAACAGTTGAGCGAGTGTTGAGCTCCATCTATTCAAAATATGGACTTGTGGGTACGTCAAAAGTTGAGAACCCTCGCGTGCGTGCAACACTCATTTTCCGAGGTCTGTCAAAATAATTGAGGGTCATCCCTTGTAGATATTTTTGATGACTACAGACCACGCTCATTAGCGTGAACGAAGTGAAACGCATCCTTGTAACTGCCGCTACTGCAACTCTGTTCCTATCGCTGCCTGTAGCGAGCATGGCTCGTGCAGACCAAGACGAGTCGGAAGGCTCATACATCGTGGTGATGAGGTCGTCAGATGACCTCGCAGGTGAAGAAGCTGCCATTTCACGTTCGGGTGGGCGCACGGAACAGCGCTTCTCGCATGCCATCAATGCGCTAAGTGTGAAGGTAAAGAATTCCGACGTATCCCGACTTCGGAATGATCCGAATGTTTTGTCTGTTGAACTTGACCAACCGATGTACGCGTTAGGTACTCAAAACCCAACCCCTTCATGGGGGCTAGACCGCATTGACCAACGTGCACTTCCTCTTGATTCAACGTTTACAGAAAAAGATAACGGTGTTGGTGTCGACGTGTACATCGTGGATACCGGTATTTACACATCTCACTTCGAATTCACCGGCCGCTTAAGCGCTGGTTTTACTGCAATCGCGGACGGAAACGGCACTGTTGACTGCAATGGTCATGGCACACACGTTGCCGGAACCACTGCAGGAACAACATACGGAATTGCGAAATCTGCAACACTGATTCCGGTTCGAGTTTTGGATTGCACAGGTTCAGGTTCCACAACAGGAGTGATCGCAGGTCTTGACTGGATCGTTACGAATCACGTCGCCGGCAAACCAGCAGTTGCGAACATGAGTCTTGGTGGTGGAGTCAACAGTGCGCTCGACACTGCTGTGCAGAACGTAATCAACGATGGTGTCGTCATGGCCGTTGCTGCAGGAAACAGCAATGCCAATGCATGCAATAGCTCGCCATCGCGAGCACCAAACGCCATCACGGTTGGAGCAACGGGTGCGTTCTATGCAGGTGAAACCACCGATTCACGCTCGGGATATTCCAATTATGGAACGTGCCTCGACATATTCGCTCCAGGCTCCAACATTGTTTCCTCGTGGATGGGAAGCACGACTGCAACAAACACCATCTCAGGAACTTCGATGGCTACTCCCCATGTTGCTGGCGTAGCTGCAGTGTTATTTGGTCGTTACCCAACTTCGACCCCAGCTCAAATTGCCACCATGCTGAGAAATTCGGCAACTCCAAACGTGGTGTTGGCAGCTGGAACTGGTTCGCCAAACTATTTGCTCTACCTCGACCCTCTTGGTGGCCCAATCGCTACGCCAACACCGGTTGCTCCAAGTGCACCCACCATTGTCTCAGTCACCCCAGGAAACACCTCTTTATCAATTGCTTTCACTGCAGGTAGTGCTGGCAGCTCAGCAATCACCACGTATCAATACTCCTTTAACGGCGGCACGAATTGGTTGCCACGCCAAGCAGGAACAACCGCTTCGCCAATCGCCATCACTGGCCTCGTTAACGGAACTACCTACTCTGTTTCCATTCGCGCGGTCAGCCTGGACGGAAACGGAACCGCTTCTGCACCATTTAGCGCCACAATCCCAACTGCTCCAGGAACGCCAACAATTGGCACCGCAACGGCAAATGCCGGCCGAACTGCAACGGTTACATGGACACTTGGGTCCAACGGTGGGAGTGCAATTACCAGCCACGTTGTTACTGCGTACTTGAATGGTTCGGGAACAGCAGCAAAGTCCGTGACAGTTAATGGCGCAACAGCGGTAACTGCATCAGTTACAGGACTCACTGTTGGCGGTTCATACACCTTTAAGGTTCAGGCGAGAAACGCCTACGGAAATAGTGTGCTGTCTTCAGCATCAAACGCAATCATCGCTCGCAACTAGCGAAGCATCCACCCTTGCGTAGGGGGCAACACACTACGGTCGAAGTTAAGCGGGGTTTGATCAGTTTGGCGATCCCTTGGTTCCACGACTTCGAGTCATTTCACGAGTGTGTGCTGTTGCAGCCGTGGTTGCCTTCGTCCTCCCCGCTACTTCATCGCAGGCGGTTTCTGGTGGAGACAATGCACTTGGAGACACCCGTGTTGTTGCGCTCATCGTTCGACAAAACCCACGAATGCCACGTTGTTCTGCGGTCGTGATTAAACCGAAAGTTGTAGTAACTGCAGCGCACTGTGTTGCTGCAGAAAACGGTAAGGCAAATGCACTGGAATTTACACCGGCACAACTAGCTGTCAGTAAACCTGGTGTTTCAATTAACACTGATGCAATCACAACGCGAGCGCGCGTGCTGCAAGTGATCATGCCCAGTGGCTACGTCAACTCATGGAATCCAGCAGTTGGCGATATGTCGGCGCAACAAGATGACATTGCGTTCATCATTCTTGACCGTGCCATTTCAAACCTCTCATTTCCTATTGCAAACATTGATGAAATTGCACAATTGAAGGCACTGCAAAAACCCATTACCCACCTTGGATACGGGCTACAAAGTGCCAACATGCTCGATGGAAGTCCACATTCACTCCGTCTTATTGCAAACACCAAAGGCGCAAGTAGATACGGAATTTATAACCACGCATCGGAAGTGAACACGTTGTCCACTCACGACACCGCGACAGAATCGCTGTGCGCCGGAGACTCTGGCGGCCCTTGGTTTGCCACCATCGATGGCGTGGAAAAGCTCGTAGCCATTTCAACAGGTGGAGATGGATGTCTCGACACGCCATCTGGCGCATCGGGAATATTGGGAACGGCAATTAGCCCGTACCTCGATTTGCTCGCAAAAATTACTAAGCGATAATGAGGTTTGGGTTAACCATTTTTTCGCGCGGAAGACGAATGTCTAAGTACGAGCGAATGTTTGCGTCCATTGACTCCGAAATGTGGCTCGGGTAATGGTTGTCCAAAATTTCGCGAACCTTCTTGTGGGCAACATCATTAATCTCTGGCTTGCCCACTTCCTTCCACTCTTTTGAACTGAGACGATCGCCAATTGCTGGGTACAAGTACTCGCTCTGCATAATGCGCAGCGTCTGCTCGGCACCCAGGTAGTGGCCAGGTCCACCAATGCACTGTGCGCGCATGGTTTCAATGGACAACGACTCGTCGGTTACTTCAATTCCCTTGATGGTGCGTTGCACCGAACCAATGGTGTCGTTATCGAGAATGATTCCCTCGTATGAGTAGCCCAACAAACTTCCGTGCATTCCTGCAGCTTCGTAAATGAGGTTCATGCCAGCGTTACCAACCAGTGCGTGGTTGATGCCCTTTTCTGAACCCGACTGCGCATCTGGGAACTTCGCATCGGAGATTCCTGACGAGGTTCCACCCGTGAGGTTGTAGAAGTGAGCCATCTGAGCACTAGCTGCCGAGAGCAACACTTGCTCTGGGCTTCCACCCGACATTGCACCTGAGCGCAAGTCGGAAACGAAGCACCACAATCCGAAAATTGCTGGAGCACCTGGCTTGATTGCGTTCACATAGGCAAGGCCTGCGAGGCACTCAGCAACTTGCTGAACCAATGCGCCAGCAATTGCTGCAGGTGCTGTTGCACCCGCCTGACCAGCCGACAACAACAACACTGGCATTCCGCCGTGCACCGCAACTTCGAGGCACTTACATGCATCGCTTGCGAACTTCAGTGGTGGAACCACGAAACAGTTGGACTGACTGACGAATGGACGTGCACGCCACTTGTCTTCGCCGCCCGCAATTTCGTGCAACATTTTCAACGAAGCTTCAAGGTGATCTGGATGCACCCATGACGTACCGACGTGCTTGGTGGTTCCGCTCACACTGAGATAACACGTATTGATATCCATTGCCGAAGCTTCTGGAATATCGCGAGGCACAACTGCTCGTTGGTAGAAATGCAAGTGCTCCATCTTGTCCACAATGCGAGCAATGTCGTACGCATCTTGTGAAACCGACTCGCGGTATTCGCCGGTCTCGTAATCGGCCACGTACACAGCAGCACCTGCAGTGCCGAAATATGTATTAGTGCCCCAAGGTTCCATGTCGTACTGCGGATCTTGCGCATAGAGAGGGAAATTGCGGCCAGCAATTTCAAGTGTGTGCTCAATCAGTGAACGTGGGAACAACAAACGACCGTTTTCGTCGAGCTTGCAGCCCTTTGGCAAGAGGTACTCAAGCGTTGATGGAATGGCGTCGGCGATACCGATGTTTTCCAAAACGTTGATAGCAGCCTCGTGAATCTTCAGCACTTCGGAGTCGGTAAGCGGCTTGTAACGGCCTGCCGGCATACCCGGGCGTACTGGCTTGATGTCATCTGTAAGCGGTGCTGCACGCAGTGCATTACGAGCAGCGCGACCTCCGCGTCGAGCATTCGTTGATTCAGTCATGTTCTTTCTCCTTTATGCCTTTACGCGTTCACTCTTTGGATCATAAAACGGATCGAGCTGCGCCTCTGCCGCAAACCGCTCGCCCGCAACTTCAATTTCAAACGTTCCATCCATAACAAAGGCCTTATCGACTAAGCCATGATGATTTTCAACATAACCCATGCCAATGGACTTGCCAATGGCGTGCCCGAACATTCCCGACGTGATGTGGCCAACGATTTCGCCGTTACGCCAGATTGGTTCGTTGTGATACAGGTTCTTCATTGGGTCTTTCATTGCAAACTGCACCAGGCGCTTCTTCACTCCTGATTCCTTTTGCTTCAACAATGCTTCGCGGCCAATGAACCCGCCTGGCTTGTTCCATGCCACGGTGAACCCAAGGCCGGACTCGAGCGGCGTGTCGTCTGGCGAAATGTCGTGACTCCAGTGGCGATATCCCTTTTCCATGCGCAACGAGTTCAGCGCGTGATAACCCGCATGCTTCAAACCAAACTGCGGTCCTGCTGCAACAATCACGTCGAATACTCCAGTTGCGAATTCGGTTGGAATGTACAACTCCCAACCAAGTTCACCCACGAAGGTGACGCGGCTTGCACGTACTCGCGCATAACCAATGTCGATGATTTGTGAAGTTCCAAATGGAAACGCCTCGTTAGACAAGTTGGTCGTGGTGAGCGACTGCAGCAATGCACGCGAGTTCGGACCCATGATGCTGAGCACTGCCGAAGCAGACGTAACGTCGATAACTACTGCACGCTCATCTTTACCAATTTGGTCTTTCAAATAGATGTAGTCGCGAACTTGTGTTGCTGCTGCGGTAACCACCAAGTAGCGGTCTTGGGATTCGCGAGTAACGGTGAGGTCGGCTTCAATACCGCCGCGCTCGTTCAACCACTGCGTGTACACCAGCTTGCCAACAGGCACCGACATGTCGTTTGCCGACACGCGGTTGATGATTTTTTCGGCATCTGGGCCTTTGAGCACGAACTTGCCAAATGATGATTGGTCAAAGATGGCAACTGCTTCTCGAGTTGCGCGACACTCTTCTGCCGAATATTCAAACCAATTTGGACGACCGTAGGTGTATTCGTATTCGGCTTTTACGCCAGCAGGAGCAAACCAGTTCGTACGTTCCCAGCCAGCAACTTCACCAAAACATGCACCTTTTGCTGTCAAACGGTCGTGGAATGGCGAACGACGTACGCCACGTGCGGTTTCTGGTTGACGGAATGGCCAGTGCATTGCGTACAACAAACCAAGTGATTCAACCGTGCGGTCGTGCAAGTAGTTCTTGTTGCTTTGGAATGGCATGACGCGACGAACATCAACGTCCCACAAGTCCATTGGCGGACGACCATCAACGATCCAGTCGGCAAGCACTTTGCCTGCGCCACCAGATGACTGAATACCAATGGAGTTGAAACCTGCTGCAACGAACAAACCCTTTACTTCTGGTTGTTCACCGAGCAAGTAACGATCGTCTGGCGTAAATGATTCCGGTCCGTTAAAGAACAAACGAATTCCGGTTTGTTCCAACAGATTCATACGGTGAGTTGCGTTCTCGATAAGTGGCGCAATGTGTTCGAAGTCTTCAGGCAAAGAAGTGAATGAGAACTCTTCTGAAATTCCCTTCATGCCCCATGGCTTGGCAACTGGTTCGAACCAACCAACCAACAACTTGCCTGCATCTTCTTTGAAGTAACCAGAACCATCTTGGTCGCGCAACACCGGCATGGTTGGAGAAATTCCTTCAACTGCTTCGGTCACGATGTAGAAGTGCTCGGCAGCGTGCAATGGCACCGTTGCACCAACTTGACCACCAAGTTCGCGTGCCCACATACCCGCAGCATTCACTACAGCTTCTGCGCGAATGATTTGACCTTCAACCTCAACACCAACTGCACGGCCATTTTCAACAACGATGCGATCGACTTTTACGTTTTCAACAATGCGCACTCCGTGTGCACGTGCACCCTTTGCAAGTGCCTGCGTAACGTCGATTGGGTTCACTACTCCGTCGCCAGGCAAGTGCACTGCACCAACCAAGTCGTCTACACGAGCAAGTGGAACAAGATCTTTTACATCTGCAGGAGTGATGATGTTCACCGGCAAACCAAACACTCGCGCCATTGATGCGCCGCGCTTCAACTCTTCAAAGCGTTCTTCGTTTGTTGCAATGGCAACAGAACCACGTTGCTGGAAACCAGTTGCTTGACCAGTTTCTTCTTCAAGCGTTGCGAACAAGTTGGTGGTGTACTGCGCAAGGCGCGTGAGATTTTGTGTTGCACGCAACTGACCAACAAGACCTGCTGCGTGCCACGTGGTTCCTGAAGTGAGCTGCTTGCGCTCAAGGAGCAACACATCGGTTTCACCGCGCTTGGCGAGGTGATAGGCGATGCTGCAACCAACAATTCCGCCGCCGACGATGACCACCTTGGCGCTACTTGGCAGATTTGACACGGAAACTCCTCGAACGGACTGGCACAAATTGGCATCGAATAATTGCTTGTCTAGTATGTCACGGCGAGATATATCACGCACTGGCCGGCCCAGACTCGGGCCTGAACTGACGAAATCGGGGACATATATATGAGTGAGCGCGCACGGATTGTCATTATCGGCGGCGGCATTGCGGGCGTGAGCGCCCTGTACCACCTAGCAAAGATGGGCTGCACCGACGTGTTGCTGCTTGAGCGCGATGAATTGACCGAAGGCTCCACCTGGCACGCAGCCGGCAACGTACCAACGTTCTCTGGTTCGTGGTCCATGTTGAAGGTGCAGAAGTACACCGCCGAGTTGTACACCGAACTGGCCAAGGACCCGGACTTCCCTATCAACTATCACGTCACTGGTTCGGTGCGTCTTGCACACAGCGAAGAGCGCATGGCCGAGTTCAAGCATGTGAAGTCGATGGCTCGCGCAAACGGAATGGAGTACGACGTACTTACTCCTTCAGAGTTGCAGCAGGTGTATCCATTCGTTGAGACACACGACCTTGTTGGCGCATTGTGGGACCCACTAGACGGCGACATCGACCCATCACAAGTAACGCAGGCACTTGCTCGCGCTGCACGTGCATTGGGTGCGGAAATTCGTCGTCACGAACGCGTCATAGGTCTTGAGCAAAAGCCAAACCATGAATGGATCGTTACCACAGACAAAGCAACCATTGAATGCGAAATGGTGTTGAACGCTGCTGGTTATCGCGCAGGCGAAGTGATGGCGCTTCTTGGTCGCCACTTGCCAATCATGACCATGGCTCACCAGTACTTGGTGACGGAAGAAATTCCTGAGCTTGCTGCATTGTCAAAGCCACTTCCACTTCTTCGCGACGTAGACACTTCGTACTACTTGCGTCAGGAGCGTCACAGCTACATTCTCGGACCATACGAATGGCAGTCAACTGCAATGTGGCTTGATGGAATTCCTGACGACTTCGCAGGAAAGTTGTGGCCAGCAGAGCTTGAGCGTTTGGAACCACAAATTCTTGATGCCGGCGAGCGTGTTCCTTTGATTGCAGAAGCTGGAATTGCACGTGTAGTGAACGGACCAATTCCGTACGCACCAGACGGCAACCCATATCTCGGACCAGAACGCGGTTTGCGCAACTTCTTCCATTGCAACACGTTCAGCTTCGGTATCGCTCAAGGTGGCGGTGCAGGAAAAGCAATTGCCGAGTGGATGTTGAATGGTCGACCAGAGTTCGACATTTGGGGAATCGATCGTCGTCGTTTCAAGGAGTACGCAACAACGCAGTACACCATTGACCGCGCGCTCGAGGTGTACCAAAACGAATACGCAATGGGCTTCCCATTTGAAGAGCGTCCTGCTGGCCGTCCTTCATACATGTCGCCGTTATACGACAAATTGAAGGCAAAAGGCGCAGCATTTGGTGCTCGTGGAGGTTGGGAACGTCCAACGTATTTCGACCCGAAGGGCGAAGTTACCGATCACACTTTGTCATTCTTCCGCAAAAACGGATGGCGCAAAGTTGTTGCTGAAGAATGTCACGCAGCACGCAACTCGGTTGCACTGCTCGACCTTCCGGGCTTCACCAAAATTGAAGTTGCAGGGCCAGGTGCATTTGCCTTCCTCGACAACCTCATTTGCACCAAGTTGCCAAAGGTTGGCCGCTTGAGCCTGAGCTATGCACTCTTGCCAGACGGCAAGTTGCTGAGCGAACTCACCGTTGCCCGCTTGGCAGAAGACAAGTTCTACCTCGTTGGCGCTGCAAGTTCGGAGTGGCACGACCTCGACGTATTGGAAATGGCAATGCCAACAGATGGCAGTGTCACCATTAAAAACGTCACCAAGGATTACGGCTCGCTCATCTTGGTAGGACCACAGGCACGCGAAGTGTTGTCGAAGGTAACCACTACTTCACTCGAGAATGCTGACTTCCCATGGTTGTCACACAAGTTGATTGAAACATCAGTTGGCAAAGTGCTTGCACTGCGCGTGAACTACGTGGGTGAACTTGGTTGGGAATTGCACGCAGCAAATAACCAAATGATTGCGTTGTATGACCAGATTTCAGCAGCAGGTGAAAAGCACGGTATTCGCGACATGGGTATCTACGCAGTAGACAGCCTTCGTCTCGACAAGTGCTACCGCGGCTGGAAGGGCGACCTTGAAATTGGTTTCTCACCATTCGATGCTTCACTCGATCGCTTCGTTGACATGAACAAAGAGTTCGTTGGCAAGGCAGCACTTGTTGAAGAAAAGAAAAATGGTTCGAAGTACCGATTCGTACCAATGACTCTCGACGTTGATGGCGATGCAGACGTTCCGTTCTGCGCCAGCATTTTCAGTGGCGACAAGCGTGTTGGTATTGCCACTTCAGGCGGCTGGAGCTTCACACTGAACCAGAGCGTTGCTCTTGGTTACGTGTTCCCAGAGTTTGAAGCAGCAGGAACAAAGTTGGAAGTTGAAATCTTTGGCAAGCGCGCGGCGGTCACCGTTGGTGCAGAACCATTGTTCGACCCAAAGAACGATCGTCTTCGTTCGTAATTAATTACTCACTTACAAAGCCGGTCCACATCTTCATGTAGTTCACGAAGGGCTCTGAAAGCCCTTCGGAACGCAACACCTCGGCTGCCACAGGCAGTGTTCGCGGTGTGAAGTGTGGATCAGCTTTTGTTTTGTTCGGGTAATCGTGGTGCAAGATTGCGCCTCGCCCTAAAGCGGCAATATCTGCGCCTAAATCGATCACTTTCTGGGCATCCTGCGGAGTAGCAATTTTTCCAGCAACCGCAAGCTTTACATTGCCCCGCGGTATTGACGTGAACAACTCGAGCAACTGCTTACCTGCATGCTCTGGCTCGTGCGCTTCCTTAAATACATCCCACAGCGACATGTCGATGAGATCTACTTTGCCGCTGGCAACTAGCCATGCGAACACTTCGCGAATTTCATCGACCTTCATGCCAAAGCGTTCTGGCGACAAGCGCACGGCAAGTTGCAGGTCGGGCCTGCACTGTTCACGCACGCCGTCCACAATGCGCATCAATACGCGAGCGCGATTTTCCAGTGATCCACCAAATTCGTCACTGCGCTTATTGATATCGCTGGAGAGAAACTGACAAATGATGTAACCGTGTGCGCCGTGGAGTTCAACTCCATCAAAGCCTGCCTTGTCGCAACGCACGGCTGCAGCAACAAAGTCCACAATAAGTTGTTCAACCTCTGCGTGTGTCAGTTCGCGCGCACCTGTTTCGGCATCCTCTGACGGGCACACAGGAGCTTCGCCAATCAGCTCCTTCGGTGAACGATTTCCTGCATGATGCAACTGCACGTACGAAAGGTTTCCCGTTACGCGAATGGCGTCGGCAAT
>JBAXBR010000016.1:0-24481 GCA_037141855.1 Actinomycetota bacterium
GGCCAAACCAAACTAAACTTTCCAGTCAATATCGCATCAAGAAGGTAGAAACCTGTGATGTGGTCTGGAGAGTCCACTCTTGGCGGAAGCCGCCCAGGACCTGGCATAAACCCTAATCGTGCATAGAAGACATATAGAACCACAAGCCCTAGCCAAAACACCGGTAAAGACGAGCCCACTAACGCGAACAGTCGACTTACGTGATCCGCGAGCTTATTCCTTCTGCTCGCAGCAAGTACACCCAGCAATACCCCGCCAACAGTTCCAAAAAACATCGCGGTGAACGCGAGCTCAAATGTCGCTGGCAATCGATCAAGTAGATCGCCCACAACTGGCGTCTTTGTCCGAAATGAAATTCCAAGATCACCCTTGGCGAGATTGCCCATGTACGAGGTGTACTGACCAAACATGCTTTTATCTAAACCCCACCGTTGCTTCGCGGCTAACACCACTACCGGATTATTCAGCTGTCTTTCTCCAACAATCGAAATCAATGGATCCGAAGGTATAAATCGAGAAATTGCAAATGAAATAGTGACGATTCCAAAAAGTAGAAATGGCATCACTATCAATCGTCGAACGATAAAGCGAATCATCAATCCCCAATAACTAGTGGGGGCCGACATCCCTGTCAGCCCCCACTGTAAATACTTTTAAGTGTTTTTACTACTTCTTCTTTAGTGTGAGCTTTCCAAGCTCAAGATTGCAACATGCGCTGTAGTGCATGCCTTCAATATCGCTTGCATACGCAAGAACCAATTGTGGATTGACCATTGGCAAAATGATCAAATCATTGATCATCGCTTGGCCAAGTTGTGAATACAATCCAGCTTTTGCATCTGCACTTGCAGCAAGTGCTTTTGCTAGCAAATCTTGCTCGGCAGGATTCGAAAGTGGTTTACCAGCTGCGCCTCCACCTGCACGCTTTGCCCAGGAAGAACCTTCAATCATTCCGAAATACTGAACGTATTGACTCGAATCCGTGTGATCTGGCGCAAAGTACACAGCCGTAACCGGAATACCTTGTGCTTTGATTGTCTCACTCCATTTCGCCCACTCAACAGGTTGCAATACCAAATCGATATTGATTGCCTTCAAATCTTGCTGAGCCTTTTGCATCATCACATTGAAGTCAACACCGTAAACGTTTGCATTTGGGAAGATCGCATCGACAGAGAAACCAGCTTCCATTCCTGCTTCAGCCATTAACGCTTTAGCTTTAACTATGTCTTGTGCCGGAAGAGCAAGTCCCGAGCTACCGATAAAACCATTTGGAATCGGTGAGGCCTGCTTCTTACCATTTCCAGCGACAGTCGTACTGATCATTCCGTCATAATCGATGGCGAGCTTGATCGCTTCACGAACCTTAGGATCTTTCAGGTTTTCTGCACCCTTAGCACCTGGGCTTAGTGCGATGTAAACGTAGTTGTAGGAATCCTTTGGAGTAGCGACCACAGATGCATTGCCATCAAGCTGAGAGATTGAGTCAAAACTCAACTGCATCGCAATATCTGCATCACCATTTTGCAGAAGTTGAAGCTGCGCACTTGCATCTTTTACTTGCTTAATTGTCACTTTTGGAAATACCGCTGGAGTTCCCCAGTAGTTCTCGTTTCTAACAAGAACCAGACTGTCTCCCTCGGTGTAGGACTCAAGTGTGTAAGGGCCACTTCCTGCCGAATGAGTGAAGAACCATTGTTCAGCCTGATCCGCTGTATCCGCCCCCGAAGCTGCAATTGCACTGCCCTGTTCACTTGCTACTTTGCTGTTCACAATCGACATATAAGTTGAGCTGACAATTGCTAGGAAAGCAGAGTTTGGGGCAGCAAACGTGACCACAACAGTGGCTGCGTCTGGTGCTTCTACCGATGTAAGTCCGTCGAGGAAATAACTTGCTGAACCCTTTATATTCATCAGTCGTTCCCAAGACCATTTCACGTCAGCCGAAGTTATTGCTGACCCATCTGCAAATTTTGCGTCAGGGTTTAAATTAAACGTAAAAACTGTGTTATCTGAGTTTGCTTGCCATGTAGATGCAACACGTGGAATTTGAACAGACGGATCATTTACATCTAGTCCAATCAAAGTTTCGTATGTTGCTGCCATATATATCTGACAGGTATCGCAATAGGTGCGCGCTGGATCCAATGAATTGATGTCCATGTCGCGCGCAACAATCAATTCTCGAGCCGATGACACTGCGCCGGTTGAACTTGAACTGCTCCCACCGCAGTTAGCAATTACCAAAGTCGCTAAGGCAATTCCTGCAATTGCGAGTCGGCCCCGTTTCTTAGTCTTATTTAATCTCTGATTTAAATCCTTCATATTGATCGTTCCCCCAACGTTGTTGAATAATGAACTTCAGGTGCCCGATTTGTAATTCGGACATCCGTCTTATAATGTCGCATCCAAGTGACAAATGTCAAGTGAAACCTTGTCGCCAGAATCTATGAGAGGGAACACAGCCCAAAATGAAAGAACAGTCCAAATTTGACTTGAAAAGGTTTGGCGCTCTTTCAGCCACTTTAAGAGTTATTGCCAGAGATGGACTTGAAAAGACGACAATTCGAGCCATAGCGAAAGAAGCTGGGTGCTCTGCAGGATCGCTCGCTCACTACTTCAGCGACAAGGAAGACATCCTCCGTCAGGCCCTAGAACTCGCAGACGAGCAAATTTCTAAAAGAATTAGTGACATCATTTCGAAAACAGAACCAAACTTGGCTCTGCGCGAAGTTTTGGCGCAGGTACTCCCAATTGATAACGATCGGACAGTCGAGCTTGCACTAGATGTGAATTTTTGGGGCCGAGCGCTCATTCATCCAGAATTACGAGGTTTAGAACACGAAGATCATGACCGATGGCGCAACATCGTGCTCGAACTGATTTCAAGCATTGCGTCTTCTCGAAAATCTGAAATTTCTGCAAAAAATCTTACTGACGTATTAATTGCGTTTCTCGATGGTCTTGGACTTCAAGCGTTAATTTATCCCGAACTTTTTCCTCCCGATAGACAGCTTGAACTTTTGGACCTGCAGCTCATTCAACTAGGCCTTAACACGCAAGTACTCAACAGCTAATGGAGGATTAATGATTCCAAGACGAGGAAGTACGGAGAGAGCAACACTTGTCTCTCATTTACAAGAACAAGCGATGTTTTCTCGGAAGGAAACTGTCAGGCTCTCCCGAATAGCTGGAGCGGGACATTATGCCTCGTCGTTTTCTGCATCAGAGCTTTTTGCTTCGTTATATTTTGCCGAACTACGAATCGATCCACAAAATCCCAAGTGGGGTGAAAGAGACAGATTCGTATTATCAAAAGGTCATGCGGCAATCGGCCTCTACCCAATTTTGGGGCGACTTGGCTACTTTGATGAAAAACTTTTAGACGAATTTACAAAGTTTGGAAATCCATTTGGGGACCATCCGGATATGAAAAAAATACCGGGCGTTGATTTTAGTTCTGGTTCTCTCGGCCATGGATTATCGATCGCAGCCGGTATCGCTCTCTCCGGAAGGATCAGTGGATCCGACCACAAGACTTGGTGCATGCTCGGAGACGGGGAACTTTGCGAGGGGCAAATATGGGAAGCTGCGATGTTCGCCGGTCATCACAAACTCGGCAATCTTGTTGCAATTGTTGACAACAATCAGCTTTGCATTGATGGATTCGTGAAAGACGTAATGAATGTCGAACCGATCGATGAACGCTTTGCCTCATTTGGCTGGGTCACTAGGACTATTGATGGACATGACCTAGATGAAATTCTGGACACGATGTCTGATCTTCCACGTTCTGCAAACGGCGCTCCACATCTAATCGTCGCAAAAACTATCAAAGGACGTGGGGTAAAACGTATGGAGCTATCGACACATTGGCACGTCGGAAATCTCGTTGGACAAGATTATGAAGATGTAATGACTGAACTATCTGAAGGCTTAATTGCAGGAACAGAAAGGTAGAAAAATATGTCACAAAGTCAGGATCAAAGTGAATTTTTTCGTGGAACTGCAAATGTTGGTACCGAATTTAAGGACGGAAGATCTGTCGACGGTAGTTCAACCAAGGCCATTCCAGCATTTGTCTTTGGAGAAGAACTGGCAGACCTGGCCGATCAAGATGAACGAATTGTTGTTTTGACGGCAGACCTAGCAAAGGCAAATCGTTCGTCTGACTTTGCCGAACGCCATCCTGATCGATTTTTCAATACAGGTATCGCCGAAAAGAACATGATTTCGATCGCTGCAGGGCTCGCAGCAAGTGGGAGAATTTCATTTGCAGCAACATTTTCCGCTTTTGCGGCTCTCCTTGGTTGCGAACAAATCCGAACTGATTGCGCATATCCGCATCTACCAGTTCGCGTAGTCGGTCATCACTCCGGAATTTCAATGGGATTCTACGGAACTAGTCACCACAGCCTGGAAGATATTGGAATTATGCGCACAATCGCAGATCTAACTGTTGTTTGTGCGACTGATGCCAATCACCTTCGAGCAATTCTTCGAGAATCACTTACCCACGATGGCGCGATGTACATTCGATTAGGACGCGGGCGAGACCCTGAAGTGTATGAAGAGGTCCCGAAACTCACCTTCGGAAAGTCCATCAAATTGCGATCTGGTTCAGATTTGGCAATTGTTGCAACTGGCTCGGAGGTCTATCCATCACTTGAGGCTGCAACCCAACTTGCTTCATCTGGGATTCATGCTTCTGTCTATGACTTCCATACATTGAAGCCATTCGATTTTGATGCTCTCTCGGAGATTGCTTCGCACGGAAATATTTTGACGGTAGAAGAACACAACCGGACCAACGGTCTTGGTACTGCTTTTGCTGAAGCACTCATGGATGGCGGACTTGGACACACGCGGCTCTACCGTCATGGAATCCCTGACGTACACGTGCCAGTTGGCCCACCAGCTTCGCTATACGCCCACTACAGACTTGATTCAGCCGGGATATTTGAGGTGGCACAGGAATTCCTGGGAGTTAAATCTAAGTAATTCAATTTCATCGACCTCAACTACTGTTGAGGCATGCGCGTAACCGTAGATTTCGACATGTGCGCATCCACTGGCGGTTGCGTACACCAAGCCCCAACTGTGTTTGAAATTCGCGATGACGGAATGCTGCACATCCTTCAAGAAACACCAGGCGAAGATCTCCGTGCACAAGTAACTGCCGCTGAAGAACTCTGCCCAACCGGCGCCATTTCGATCGCTGACTGAAACCAACCATGTCGTTTTATTCAAAGCTCAATGCCGCATGGGCGAAATCTGATTCAGCATTGTGCGTGGGTCTCGATCCCGACGTCAACAAGCTTCCTGCACACCTCAAGAACGATCCGCTCGGCATTCAAAAGTTCTGCATCGACATTATTGATGCAACCGCCGACACCGTGTGTGCTTTCAAGCCGCAAATTGCGTACTTCGCTGCTGTTGGCGCAGAATCACAACTGCAGGCAGTGTGCGACCACATTCGTACGCAATACCCACACGTGGTGTTAATTCTGGATGCCAAACGTGGAGACATTGGCGACACCGCTGCGTTATATGCGCGTGAAGCATTTGAGCGCTACCAGGCCGATGCCGTAACAGTTAATCCGTATTTGGGAACCGACTCGCTCGTGCCATTTCTGCAAACTGTAGGCAAGGGAACCATCGTGCTGTGTCGTACTTCTAATGGCGGCAGTGGAGAATTCCAGTCAAAGATGGTGAACGGAACTTCGCTCTACAAACACGTTGCAATCACTGCAGCAGCAAAGTGGCGCGACATTGGCGATACCGCACTGGTGATGGGCGCAACATACCCTCAGGAACTAGCTGAAGTTCGGGGAATTGTTGGCGACATGCCTTTCCTCGTTCCGGGAATTGGAGCACAAGGTGGTGACATCGATTCAGCCGTTCGCGCAGGTCGCAATGATGAAGGAACTGGTCTCATCATCAATTCATCGCGTGCAGTGTTATACGCCAGCAGTGGCGAAGACTTCGCTCAGGCCAGTCGTGCTGTTGCAATTGACACACGAGATGCAATTCGCGCTGCAAACAACTAGCCTGCCTCACGTGCCAAACCCGTTTCTTTCGCCTGAATGGATTGCTGAAGCGCGTCTCATTCGCGCCAAATTTGAAGGTCAAGCACCAAAAATCCCAGTATCTATTCGCATGAATCAAGTAGTCAAGAATGTGCCATTTGGCGATGGAGTTATTCATAGCCATATCGACACGTCATCTGGTGAACTCGTGATGGACTTGGGTCATCTCGACAACCCGGACCTCACAGTGACGACTGATTACGCAACTGCTCGGGCAATTTTTCTTGAACAAGACCCTCAGGCAGGGATGCAGGCTTTTCTGTCAGGAAAAATAAAAGTTGATGGCGACATGACAAAAATGATGCAAATGCAAATTGCAATACCTAAGGATGATTTAGCAGATCAAGTTGCAGCCGAAATTATGGCCATTACTTCTCAAATTTAATTTTCTGTTGAGCGAACCAAGCTGGCCGTAATTATTGCCGCCACTGTTGCTGCTACTCCTATAAGTAACCCATATGAATAACTGATCACTTTGCCGCTGCTTTCCGTAATGTCGTGCACGGCAATCATGAGGGCGCCACCGAGCACCGCACCCATTTGCGACATCAGTTGCTGCATTGCGCTTGCAACACCCATGTCGCTTTCCTTCACCGAGGCGGCAAGCAACGCCGTAAGCGACGGTGCAGCAATTCCCATTCCAAAACCAGTCATGGAAAGCCCCAGCACTACTTTCCAATCGCTATTCGGGGATTGCACCGAGATGAGGGCGACCATTGCGAGAAGAATCATGAATGCACCGAGCATTCCTGTTTTTCTTTCGCCTAATTTCCCCACAAAAAAACCTGCGAACGGGGCAATCAATGAAAACGTCAGTGGCCGAGAAATTACTAACCAACCAATGTGGGAAGGCGAATAGCCCAGGGCATTTTCAAGCATTTGTGGAACTAGCAAGAAACTCCCCATGTAGGCCATATTCATCAAGCCTTGAGTAACGACAGGGAATGCAACGTTGCGAGTTTTCAACCATTTCACTGGCATGAGCGGATCATTCGCCACTGATTCGATGCGATAAAAGAACAACAGAGCAAGTACTCCAGCAATTCCTGTTCCAAGAGTTTCAGGGCTTGTCCAACCCCACGAATTACCCCGGTTGATGGTGAGCAAAATGAGAACAGCGCCGGCACCAAGTGTGAGCGAACCCTTCACATCAAATCGCACATTGTCACGACGATCAGTTTCTGGCAACAATCGCCACGAAACTAATGCTCCAAGCAAACTCAACGGGGCCTGAACAAAGAAGATCACTCGCCAACCAAATATTTCAACAAGTGGAGTACCTGCAACTACACCAATTACCGGAGCGCCAGCAGTGACAAAACTCCAATAGCCAAGTGGACGAACACGCTCATCGGCGCGAAACATCCGATTGATGTACGCCATGGCAGAAGGTCCTGTTGCAGACCCGGCTGCGGCGCTGAGCGTGCGAAAGCCAATGAGCGAAATATCGTTCCATGCGAAGGCACTTGCTAACGAAAATATGGCTGCGCCTACAAGCCCATAAACAAACACTCGCTTGTGGCCCCAGAGGTCTCCTGCTTTTCCAAATGCCGGCCCAACTACGCCAAAAGCGAGAAGCGGACCAGTAATTGTCCAGCTCATGATGGTGACCGTGCTACCCAAGTCGTCGGCAACGGTTTTAAGCGACACCACCAACAATGTGATGGTGAAGCTCACCGTGAACACACTGGCTAGCAACACGCCAAGCGTGGCTTTGCGATGAGTGAGTCCGACTCGTTTGGTAATGCGATGCTTCAAAAGCGTTGACCACGGAATGACCGAGATCTCGTCAACGCCGCCAGAGTCAATTACTCCTGGCTCATTGTGCGCAGAAGGCGGAAGATGTTCGTCGCGTTGCACGGCTTACACCGTACTTGCGTGGCCCACTATGAAGCGATAACCAGATGTGATTATCGATTACGGAAAGACAAGATCGACGGTTGCGCCACGTGCCACCATCGCATTGTTTTTCACTGCTTTTCCAGCAATTAAGGCCTGCTTCAGCTTGCTCTTTTGATTACCTGTGACACTTCCCACAACAAAACCAGCATCTTGCAAGCGCTTTTGCACAGTGTCCAGATGATTTCCAACTAAATATGGAAGCTTCACTAAGTCTGGGCCAAGCGAAATTGAATATGCAATAGCGGTATCGCGCGCCACTTTTTCACCCGGAATTGGTGACTGTGCACCAATTAATCCCTTGTCGGCACCATTGCTTTTCGCCGCTGGAGTTTCGAGCAACGTCAAACCTAAATCAGTAACAAGTTTCTGTGCATCTTCAAGCTTGAGTCCAACGATGGTTGGAACTTCGCGCATTGCAGGCCCAACCGACACCAGAACATCAATTGCTGTTCCTTTTAGTAGTTGATCTCCAGGATTCAATCCTGGTTGCTCTGGCACATTCCAGCCAATTGCTGTTCCTGCAGGTACGTCTTCGCTTGCAGTATCGCGTGGCGTTACCGCAAGTCCTAGTGCAGTCAATTGATCAATTGCTGACTGCGCATCAGCTCCTGAAACGTCGGGGAGTGTTGCAAACGTTGGTCCTTCAGAAATCACGATGGTCAGCGTTTGACCTTCCTTCAACTTCGATCCTTCGGCGGGTTCGGTTCGCACTACAGACCCTGCTGGAATTTCGTCGTTGCGTTCCGAAGTAACGACAATTGTCCATCCATTTGATGCAATGAGGTTTCTTGCTTCGCCTTCAATAATTCCGGCAAGCGGAGGAATGGTGTGTGCTTGCTTCACCACTACGCGGAAGCCAACAACTCCGGCGACCAAAAGGGCAATAACTGCACCAATAACCCACAATCGCTTATGTCTACGAACTTCACCTTCAGAAGCCACAACAATTGGTTCGTCCTTGGTTCCGTCTTTTATCTTCAGCATTGAACCTGACGAGTCTGGAGCAGAATTCATCGGGATTGTTACGTCTTGTGTCTCATCAACTTTTGGACGCACAATCTCGCCTGTGTGCTCTGCTTCCTTCTGCTCAATCAATTCAGCAAACGAACTTGCTGCCAATGGCTCTATCGGCGTCGGAAGCGGCATCTTCTCGGCAATTCCCGCTAGCGCTTTGCCAAAATCAAGTGCTGTGTAACGCTCCGTGGCATCTGGTCGTCCGGCTCGCTCTAGTGGAGCGGCGATCGGTCCAAGATCTGCAGAAACTGAAAGAAGTTTTCCGATGCGGTTTGACAAAGTGATGGCAGCCGTGTCTCCAGTAAATGGCAATACACCAGTTATTGATTCGAGCAGCGTTGTTGCAAGCGAATACACATCACTTTGTGCACTGGGCTGTTCGCCACTAGCAACTTCTGGCGCCGCGTAGTTTGCTTGCTCAACACTCATCTTTTCGGCGATCACTATTCGCTTCATGCCGAGGCCGGCAAGTCGCACTCGCCCATCATCGCCAATAAAAATGTTTGCTGGGCGTACGTCGCCGTGCACCCATCCTTTGCCATGAATGAAATGCAAAGCACGGCAAACATCGAGGCCTGCGACAAGTGCTTGCGAAGGAGTGAGTCGGCGACCACGGTCCAAAATTTGGCGTAATGTTCCACCGCTATAGCTCTCCAAAACGGTGAATACATACAACGTTCCCGCAATGGTTTCGGTTCCCCAGTCCTCAATTGACGCGAGTGAAGCATGCGACATTCCTGCAAGCATTTGGGTCTGTCGCTTGAACAGCTCTACCCCATCGGTTGCGGTGAGAACGCCAGATTCGAGATCAACGAGTGTTTCAGCAGCGGATAAGCGCAGCACCAGCCGCTTGCGCGAGCGAATGTCGGTTGCCTCAAATACATCCGAATTCCCAGATCCTCCGCCAAGCGGTGCATCTATGCGGTATCGGTGCGCGAGAACCGCGCCAATCATCGAATCAGTACTTGCCATGTGTGCATTAAATCTAGTCGTTTTGCTCTCCGCACGAATAACGGACATACCCAAAAATAAGCGAGAATAGAGGTCATGAAGATTGACCCAAAACTTTTGTTAGCCAGTATGGGGATTTCGGCAGGTGTCGTACTTTTTGTCATGGGATTGAACTCTGGGCTCACTGGCCGCGACGCCACAAATTTGCCAGATGCGATTGAAAATATTTCTCCTGGCCAAGGCGAACGCGTGCTTCGGCAATCACAAATCATTGTCGACTTTATTGATGGCTACGAAGCAACATTGTTCATTGATGGAGTTGAGCTTCCCACTACTCGTCTTGATGAATTAGTTACGACTGGATCTGCACTAGCGCCCGGAGCACAAATTGATTTGCCACCAACAGCCATTTATGACCCAGGAAATTTCACAATTAGCTACTTGCCGCAAGCGGGCGCGCCAATTGAAGAATTAAAACAGGGCGAGCACATTGGCAAAGTCAAGTTTTGGCTAATTGGTCAAGCGGAACGCAAAGTTCTCACATATACGTGGAAGTTTTATACCGACTAATTAACTAGGGCCCGATATTCATCAGCGGTTAATAAGCCTTCAAGCGTTTCGTCATACGACATTTGTACTTCGTACAGCCATCCTGAGCCATACGGATCTGAATTCACTAAGCCTGGCTCCAATGCCAACGACTCGTTCACAAGCACCACACTTCCGCTAATTGGCGAATAAATGTCGCTCACACTTTTGCTGCTCTCAACTTCTACCGCGCTTGCCCCAGACTGAACGGACTGCCCAACTACAGGAAGTTGAACGTGGACAATATTGCCCAATGCGTCCTGTGCGAGATCGGTTATTCCTATTCGAGCAGATTCTCCGTCTACAAGCACCCATTCATGTTGAGGTGTGTACCGCAAACCATCAGGAATTTTCACGCCTTCAACTTAGCCAAATGCGCGAACACCACGCACCTTAAATGTGCGATTTGGAGGTTGCTTGTTGGCAGACAGCGTTTGCACCCGATCGAACTGTTGACCATCGTTGAAATATTGAGTCCACGCTTCCGTGCCGTTGTAATCGGAGGATGTCCAGTAGTAGCCAATATCGAAACCGCCAATTGGGGTCGGATCGCGATCAATTCGGTTTTGAGCAAGTACGCGCCATGCAAGGTTTAACTCATTCGACGAAGGTAAAAACCAATCGGTCAAACCATTGCATGCTTGGGCTCGCACTAAGGCAGCAGCATGATTTCGTAGCGCTCCATATTTTTGCACGATCAGATCAGTATTTGCTTTACCCATTCCTATTGCTTTTGCACGCACTCGATCTATTTGCAAGGCATACAAACCTTGCACTCCGCCTTCAGGTTTAAATGGAACTCCTGAAATTTCACAACTTGCAGGAGCCGCCTCTAAGTACCTTCCCCATGATTGAGTTGAACCGGCGTCGTAAAAAACCACGCCACCACCGGGGCCAACGTCACCAATGGCGCAACTCAATCCAGTAGAACATTGCGCACTCTGTCGGGCCGAAGTAACAACAGCGGGAGTCGGTGGCGTTCCAGAAGTCGGCGGAAAAGCCCGCACAGTCGCCACGCCAAATTTTTGTGATGCGAATGATCCTTGGTGATACGGGTTCATAGTCAGATCTTTATTTCCGCCTAGCCCCATAATGATTCCATTTGCATCAGTGAATTTCGTTCCGTCTTTAAATTGTTCGTACCACGCAAATGTTGCACTCTGCTCCGAAGACGTCCAAATAGCACCACTATAAAAACGACCTGTGCCGCCTAACTTCAGGTAGTTGTACAAAGCATCAAGTTCATCAGCAGAGGGAATGCTCCACCCTGCACGAATTTTCCCAGCAACGCTCTCTGCGCCAAATTTTGACTGCATCAACTGAGTATTTTTTGAACCCATTCCGATCTGCATCGAACGCATCCGCAACGTAGTTGCAGAAAGTCCGTCTTGACCATCTACATACAACGATGATCGCGGCCCCCAACTAGACCCAAAAGCCTTTGGCTCCATGCGCGCTTCAAGAAAACGGCCCCACCATTGCAACGCGCCAGCGTCATAGAACACCGCGCCTCCGCCTGGGCCAATCATGCCAACAGCACAACCTTCACCGGTTTCCCTGCACGTTGTTGTCGCCTGAACTGGTCCGGCTAATCCAAACAGTGCTCCAACGAGCAAAGACAGAACAATGACAACTCGATGTACCTTCATTCCATTTTCAATGTTATTTGAGAACGTAAGCCACCAAGCGAACTTCGCGTGAGGGATAGCACCCCATTGTGTCGCTGCACAATTGAAGACAGGATCGACAATCCCAACCCGAATCCACCACCAGATTTTGAATGCGCTCGATCAAACCTCTGAAATCCTTCTTTTGAGCGCGCATACAATTCTGAACTCAACCCTGGGCCAGCATCGTCAAAAATGAGGACTGCGTTTCCGTCCATGTGCGTGAGGACTATTTCAACTTCGGCATTTTCCGCAGTATGTCGAGAAATATTTGAAATCACATTTGAGATCATGCGCGAGAGCTGCTCGCTGTTCCCCAACACTTTCACATCACTTGCAATGGTCGACTTCACAGTCCGATTCTTTTGCTGCTCTGAAAAATCACGAACGTGGTTTGTAACCAGTAGTGACAAGTCAACAGCCTCAGACATTTCATGTCTCACCTCACCCAGTTCGGCAAGCAAAAGCAGGTCGTTGATTGTCTGTGACATTCTCTGCGATTCGCTAACCAGTCTGCTCATTGCACGTTCGTGCTGCTCTTCCGAAAGCTCCTGGCCACTATTCAAAATTTCGATATATCCGCGGATCACCGTTAATGGCGTTCGCAATTCATGCGATGTGTCTCCCAAAAATTCTCTCATTAACAACTCAGAATGTGCAGTGCTTTCCATTGCCTCACGAAGTGAATTCACCATCGCATGTAATGAAGTTGAAAGTTCTCCAATTTCGTTTCTGCCACCCGCGGGGACAAGTTCTCGATCTAAATCACCGTCAGCAATTGCCTGTGCGTCTTGGGTAACACGCGCAATTGGCAACAATGCGCGTCGAATCAACCAATAGACAAGGGCAACCATAAATGCTGCGATGAGCAACGAAAGCTGAATACTGCGTAATAACGATTTTCCAAATTGATTATTTATGCTCGTCATTGACGAACCGACAACCAACCACTCTCCGTCGCCTGTTGAGTACGAAGCAATCCGCAACTTCACCAATCCCGACTTACTTATGTGCTGCTCTGCCGCTCGTGTGATTTCGGCGATACTGAGATTCGGAAAGCGCACAGTTTCAGTTCCATCGCGGGACTCCACCAAAACAACTGCTGCACTGTCATCAAAAAACAGCATCGCACTAATTGGAACTGGGCTTGAATCTGCAAATGCAAGAACTGCCGAGACGTCTTGGGCAGGGTCATTCTTAACAACTGAAATTGCGTCGTTGAGGACTCCGTCAAGCGCACCAACAGCTTCTTGCCGTGCAATCAACGCGCTCGTACCTCCGATAGCTCCTCCACCGATGATGAACACGACACCAACGAGTAGCGCAAGTCGAGTTCGTAATTTCACGCCTTATCAACCAACTTAAATCCAATACCGCGAACGGTAATGAGCATGTTGTCAATTTCAGGGGTCATCTTTTTACGCAAATATGAAATGAAGGTTTCTACCACTGTTGTGCTGGAATCAAAATCAATGCCCCAAACTGCATCCAATATTTGTTGTTTAGTGAGAACTCTGTTCTTATTTTCGATCAAATATTCAAGCAATCGAAACTCTGTAGGCGACAGATCAATTACCTTTCCGGCACACAACACTTCGTGTCTTGCAACACTCAAAGAAACAATTCCGCACATTAAAACTGAATCACTGTCCCCACCAACACGTCTCAGCACTGCAGCCACGCGAAGGAGTAGTTCTTCAAGCCCAAAAGGCTTCTTGACATAATCATCTGCACCTAGCTTGAGACCAGTCACTGTGTCCTCACGCTCATGGCGTGCCGTCAACAAAATTGCCGGAGTCTCAATGCTGAGCGAACGCATTTTCCGCAGCACTTCAAAACCATCCATCTTGGGCATGTTGACATCCAAAATCACCAAGTCAGGCCTGTCACTACGAATTCGATCAAGCGCCATCTGCCCATCCCTAGCCCTCATCGTGAGGTAGCCAGCAAGGTGTAAAGCATCTTCAACGGTGTCGCATACGGCCTCGTCGTCGTCAGCTACCAAAATCCGGGCTGCAGCCATAAACCAAACCTACAACTCCGACCAACTCCCCACTTCTCTCCTTCTCAATTCACAGGATTCCCACAAATTCATTGTTTATGGTGAATAACAAGAAACCAACCACTGAGGAGAAACCATGAAACGCCTAGCAAAGAAATCATTGGTGGTCACAACCATCGCCCTCGTAATGTCAAGCGGAGCAACAGTTGCGCTTGCCGATAATTCTTCATCGACAACAATCCCAACATCTTCTGTACCAACTTCTTCAACTTCCGTACCTAAAAAGCACGATGAATCTAAGCCAACGCCTGAACAACGTGCTGCTTATGTAAATGCGATTCAGACATACCGCGTTGCATTTCAGAACTACATCAAATCAAAAATGGCAATCGAAAAAACCTTTCTTGAAGCCATGCGTACTGCCAACAGCACTCGCAAGGCCGCTCGAGAAGCAGCAGTAACAGACCAGGAAAAGAAAGCTGCATACACAACTTTCACCTCAGCAATGTCTGCCGCACATGCTGCACGTTCTTCAGCGCTCGCCGCGCTTGGCAGTCCCCCTGTCAAGCCAGTAAAGGCTGGAGAAAGCAACAATTAGGTTCCTCTGACAACAAAAAACCCGTCCTCATTTTGATGGGGGCGGGTTTTTTGCTTTTATACAGCTGGTATCGAAAGTGTGAAGGTGGAGCCAACACCAACTTCAGATGTCACGCTGGCATCGCCTCCGTGCAACAGAGCAATATGTCGCACGATTGCCAGTCCAAGCCCTGTTCCACCAGTTCCACGACTACGGGCGTCATCAACGCGATAGAAACGTTCAAACACGCGTCCAAGGTGCTCGGCCGCTATACCTGGGCCGTTGTCAGCCACCGAAATAAGCATGCGGCCATCCTCACGACGCACTTCAATCTTCACGATCGAACCTTGTGCGCTGTATTTCACCGCATTGTCGATCAGGTTTCCAACTGCAGACACCAATTGTGCTCGATCACCAATAACCGACATATCGGGATTATCTTCCACAACAATCATCACCGACTTCGCAAGCGCTGCGCTACGAATTCGGCCAACGGCTTCGTCAATTACCCGAGCTGTATGAATGGACTCGCGCTTTGATAAACCGTCAAATTCAATGCGAGCAAGTTCAAGCAAGTCATTCACGGTTTCATTCAAGCGAGTAACTTCGTTCAAAATAATTTCCGCTAAGCGAGCAGATTCTGATTCGCCCATTTCAGCAATGAGGTTTTCCGCCATCAGCGAAATCGCGCCGATTGGTGTGCGCAATTCGTGACTGATGTTGGCTACGAAATCGGTACGCACGCGGTCAATCATCAATCGCTGAGTGATATCTTCGACAATTGCTGCAGCACCACCGTCGGCGAGCATTACCGTGGCAATTTCAATAGAGCGAATCACTTGGTCACCAAATTCGAGCTCTGTTTGACCGATCGTGCCGTTTAGAGCTTCTCTCAACAGTCCTTCAAGGCTCTCAACAAACAAAATGTGATCGTCAGATTGTGGCGTAAACAGACTGTCGGCAGCACTGTTGCTCCACATATTGGATCCATCGCTAGACATGACCACCACCCCAAGTGGGAGTGCGTCCATGGTTGCACTAATTCGTGATAGGGACTGAAATTCTTCTTCGGAAAGTTGGTGGACAGGCGTTACTGGTTCAGCATCCTTGCGCTTCAACCATGCCATACGACCCTCGTTTCTTCCAGAAGTGAAAACTACCAGCCGACCAAGTGCCCATTCCCTTCATTAATTGGGCGTACGGTTGTCCCATGACCAACGCCACTCCACACTCGACCATTACTTGTGAAGCCTGCCGCATCATCGATAAAACAGATGGGGTCGAGGACGGCAAATTATTCAGCCTGTCTCACTGGAAAATCACAAACGAGCGCACGCGCTGGCGCCATGCACGCGAGGTTCAGGACAAAGTTTCCGATCGCGTCACCGGTTTTGCTGGGTCGCTGAACTTTGTGTACCTCCACACAGTGTGGTTCGTTATTTGGATTGCGCTCAACGTTGGTTTCGTTGGCGCTTCGTTGCAGTTTGACAAATACCCGTTCGGATTGCTCACCATGATCGTAAGTCTTGAGGCAATTTTTCTTTCCACGTTTGTCATGGTCAGTCAGAACCGTCAGGCCGCACGCGCCAATATTCGTTCACAAGTTGACTTTGAGTCGAACCTGCAATCGTTAATTTGGCTAGTCCACATGGCGCAGCAATCAAACGTAGATATTGCTCATGTTGACAAATTGTGTGCAGAGGCAATAGCCGAATCCCGCAAAATGGACTAGCACTTTCACCGTGCACCCATTGAGTACCTTGACGGCATGACGAATCGCGACAACCTGCATGCCAAGGTGCGCGCCATTCTGGAAAAGGCCAACCACCCAAACACCCCTCAGGCAGAAGCAGAGACCGCATTAACACTCGCCTTTCGGTTAATGCAGAAGTACGACATTGACGAAAGCTCCATCAACAAACGCTCGTTCGACAACGAAACGGTGACATCAAAAACCTTTACGATCACCGGTCAATACCGAGTGCGTCGCGGAACATTGTTGTGGAACATCGCTAATGCGGTTTCCTGTCATGCATATCGCGACATGATGGAACCAAACCCAAACCAAGTCATCATGGTTGCCTTCGGTACCGAAAACGATCTGTTCTCTCTCGAAGCCCTATACACAGCTGCCGACTTACTTGCCGCCCGCTCTATTCCTGCAGGCGACCGTCGTTTCAAAACTTCATGGTGGCGCGGGTATTGCGAGGCCATTGGCGCAAAGCTTGCAAAAGAACACCAAACCATCGCCAAAGAATCTCCAGGCGTTGGTTTGGTGCTTGTTGAACGCGCCGAACGCGCACGACGTGTGATGGTGCAGAGCACGCCGCATTTGCACAGCACCACCAGCAATTACCGCAGTGACCGCGAAGCCTTTGGTGCTGGTCACCGCGCTGGTCAACAGTTTTCAAGCGGTCGCAATAGTTTCGGCAATTCCAGTCGACAATTAGGAACTGGCAGAAATGGCTAGTTCTGAGGCATTACGTGTGTACGCGGCTGAAGATGCGCTTGAGAAAAGCTCTCCAACGCGAGCCCTCAGCATGAATGATGCCACTGCTTGGATTACCACCATCGCCGAAAACGAAGACTTAGACCCACCTGCGCTTGTGCGCCAAAAAATGTCGAGCGACTTGCTGGGCCTTGCGTTTAGCGACGAATGGTGCATTGCTGTACGCAAAGCTAAGCCAACACAGCTGTTGTTGTTGCACGAACTTGCTCACTTGGCTTGTGCCAACAAAGGACACGGCGCTGAGTTTCAGCAACAACTGGTGGAGTACGTACGCAAATACGTATCAATTACGCACGCAGCCGAATTGGCTCAGCTACTTAAATAGAGCCAGTATCAAGCAACTTCTGGAAAGCGTCAGCCTGAATCATAGGAATACCCAATTCGGTGGCCTTTGTAACTTTTGAAGCACCTGGGTCCTCGCCCACCACTACGCAGTAGGTTTTTGCGCTTACCGAACCTGGGGATTTTCCACCGCGATCTTTGATGGCTGCTTCTGCTTCATCGCGCGTAAACCCTTCGACACTTCCTGTTACCACGATTGCTTTGCCCAGAAGATTCTGCGGCAAGTCGCTGGTGACTACATTGCCGAATTCCACACCGCCCTTGCGCAGTTTTTCAACAATTGCTTTGTTTGACTTTTGCTTGAACCACGTTGCAATTGATTGCGCAATCACTCCACCAACACCGTCAATGTTGCTGAGCTCTTCTTCGGTGGCTTCCATAATGCGATCAAGTGAACCGAATGTTTTTGCCAATGATTCTGATGCTGCTGGCCCCAAGTGTTTAATGCCTAAAGCCGTAAGCAATTTGGGAAGGGGTTTTGACTTTGACTTGTTAATGCCCGCCAACAAATTGGTGGCACTCAATTCTCCGAAGCCTTCAATTTGTAACAGCTGCTCTTGGTTTAGCGAATACAAGTCGCCGACATCGCTCACCAACTCAAGGTCGGAAAGAGCAAACACCGTTTTTTCGCCCAAACCTTCAATGTCCATTCCTCCGCGCGATGCGAAGTAAATAATGCGCTGATCGCGTTGGAACGGACACGAGGGTTCGACACAACGCGTGTCGGACTCGCCCTCAATTTGCACCAAGGTGGACTTCACATCACACGGGCACGTTTCCGGAAACTTCCACGGCTTTGAATTCTTTGGGCGCTTTGCAAGCACTGGGCCAACCACTTCGGGAATGACGTCGCCAGCCTTTCGCACTACAACGGTGTCGCCAGGACGAACGTCTTTCAGCGCAACCTGTTCGCGGTTGTGCAAGGTGGCCATGCCCACGGTTGAACCGGCAACAAAAACTGGTTGCAGTACTGCAAACGGCGTTACTCGCCCAGTTCTACCAACCGACACCTGAATGTCGTTCAATAAGGTGTTGCGTTCTTCTGGTGCAAATTTGTAGGCAATTGCCCAGCGTGGTGCACGTGAAGTAAACCCAAGTTGTTCGCGTTGCGTAAGGTTGTCGAGCTTTACTACAGCTCCATCAATTTCGTAATCAAGGTCGTGACGGTGTGCTTCCCAGTGATCGCAGAAGGCTTTCACTTCACCCATGCTGTTCACCAACTTGCGTTCTGGGTTGGTTGGTAAACCCAGTTGCTTCAAGTAATTCAATGTTTCATGATGGCTAGTTAACTCGGGAACGCCTTGCGTTTCGCCAAGTTGATACGCCCAGAACGCCAAGTTTCGTGTGCGAGTAATTGCCGGGTCTTTCTGGCGCAAACTTCCTGCACCTGCGTTACGAGGGTTTGCAGGAACTGACTCTGTTTTCTTCCCTTGCTTCACACGTTGTTCGTTGTCGCGTTCTTTTTCGGCCTTGAATTGTTCGAATGCAGCAAGTGGCATGTACACCTCGCCACGCACTTCCAACACGTCAGGAATTGTTCCGCCCTTTGGTGCGGTCAACGTATGTGGGATGACTTTGATGGTCTTGATGTTCTCGGTTACGTCTTCGCCAATTTTTCCATCACCACGTGTTGCCGCCTGCACCAACACACCGCGTTCGTAACGAATGCTGATCGCAAGACCATCGATCTTCAGTTCGCAGATGAACTTCATGGATGCATTGTCGAGGCCCTTCACCATGCGCTCGCCCCAGGCCTGCAATTCGTCTGGCCCCATTGCGTTGTCAAGGCTGGTCATTGGGGCCCTGTGCGTTACGGGCGCAAACGTGGTTATTGCCGGCGCACCAACTTGCAACGTTGGCGAATCAAGCGTGACAAGTTCAGGAAATATTGCTTCAAGTGCCTGAAGCTCGCGCTTCAATTCGTCGTATTCAGCGTCGCTTACTTCCGGTGCATCATGAGCGAAATAGCGCTCGTTATGCAGGTTGATGGCTTCGCGCAAAAAACCAGCGCGGTCGCGGTCTTTCTTTGTCGCTTTTGCGCCACCAGCCATACGTGCAACATTACTTGCGGGCTGCACTACGGCTCTAGGCTCGTGGCGTGATTCAGCGCCTTCTTACGCACATTGCTTGGCCTGTTCGGGTGTTATGGGTTGCTTTTGCACTAGCCCCTAACGGATTCGGCATTGTTGCGTGGATCCTTTGGGCTGTAGTGGCAGTTGCCACCTGGATTCACCACCCCATTGCTCTCACAATTATTCGATGCTTGACACCAATCGTCGTTTTCTACTCAATTGCGCACATGCTCTCTGAATCATTCAGTTCTAAAAACATCGCAGTTTCTACCTGCGGTTTGGTTTCACTCATGCTCGTATTTACAGGGGAATACGGCTCTGTGCATGTGCAAGCTGGCGCATACGGAAATGAACGTAGATTCTTGCTTCGCATTCCTGCACCAGTGGTTTTGCCAACCTTGATCATTTGGACATTGTTTGCATCCGCAGTGATCGCTTTGGAAATTGCCACGCAAAACAAGAACTATTTTGTAGCAATTCCAGTTTTACTAGCCACCTTTGCTGCGAGCTGGAAATTTGCACCACAAATGCACCGACTCTCGAAACGTTGGCTTGTACGCGTTCCCGCAGGGTGGGTGGTTCACGATGACCTCTTGCTTGCAGAAAATCTGCTGATTCGCTCGCATAATTTAGTTGCAATGGATTTCGCTCTTGCTAATTCAGAGGCGCTTGACATCTCGGGCATGACTCGCGGAGTTCCCGTTCAGGTCACCCTTCGAGAGATGACCGATGTACGCCTCAGCCAACTTGGCGCTCGCCTCCTCAAAACAGTGGATGTTTTGCACGTTCAGGCATTTTTGGTGGCCACCACCCGAACACCCCTGAACTAAGTTTCGTTCACATGCAAAAGATCGACGCTTCCGTAGTTCTTAGCCCTACCGACCTCGCCAATCATCTTGCCTGCAAACATCTTTCTTGGCTGAACTATCGAGCAATGCTGGGCGGGCCACGCCCCTCCAAAGAAGAGGACGAACTGTCTGAAATTCTTCGCCAGTACGGCACCGAACATGAGGCCACATATTTCGAAGCCCTCAAAACTCATTTGCAAACGATTAATCGAACCATTGTCAACTTAGACAGCGATCGCGACCAATCGGCTCCATACACAGTTGCGGCATTAGAAGAGCGAGCCAAACTCACGGCAGAAAAACTTGCAGACGGCCCCGACGCCGTATATCAACCAACATTTTTTAGCCAAGAAAACGGCATCGGCTGGGTTGGGCGAGCCGACTTCTTGGTCGCTACCGATACACCTTCACAATTAGGTAACTATTCATTCGAGCCAGAAGACACCAAGCTTGCGCGTATCGCAAAGGTAAATGCAGTTTTGCAGCTGTGTTCATACGCCGAACACCTCACTGCCATGCAAGGTGTGGAACCAGAATTCATTCACGTTGTTACTGGGTCTGCAAAAGAAGGAAAGGTGTCTATCCGTCTTTCCGAAGTATCTGCATATTTCCGACACATTAAGCAGGTTCTACAAAATGAAGTACTCAACCAGTTTCAAGGTCATTCCGAGCCGGTTCCAGTAGAAAATTGCACAATGTGCAGATGGAATAAAGACTGCACACGCTGGTGGCGAGAGCACGATCACCTGTCATTTGTCGCTGGCTTACAAAATGGTCATCGCGAAGCTTTGAATGCCAATGGAATTTTTACATTAAAGGAATTTGCAACAAGCGACACTTCACTCGTTGTTTCCGACATTGAAGACGAATCTCTTCACCGACTTCGACGACAGGCGCAATTGCAATACACCACTCGTGTAAATCGCGAACTCGATGCCGAAGCGCTTCCAGAAACCGAATTCCTCCTTCCACTCAAAGATTTCCGCGGGTTCAATCTGCTTCCCACGCCAAACCCTGGCGACTTGTTTTACGACATTGAAGGTCACCCCTACCGAACGGATGAAGGCCTCGAATACTTGCACGGTTTCTCGTGGCAGGAAGCCGATGGCTCCTTTCAATACAAAGAAATTTGGGCACACACTGCAGAACAAGAACGTCAAGCACTCATTGAAGTATTGGATTTCATCAATGAACGTCGGGCAATGCATGGTTTCGAAGACATGCGCGTGTATCACTTCGGCCATTACGAACCTTCTGCACTGCGTCGGCTAGCCACTCGCTACGCAACCCGTGAAACTGAACTCACTGCGCTTCTCCGTGAGCGTGTTTTCTGCGATCTATCACGCGTGGTCGCACAATCAATGCGCATTGGCGTGGAGTCGTACTCCATCAAAAAGCTTGAGCAGTTGTACAGATTCAACCGAACCGACATGGTTTCTGACGGTGGACTCAGCATTGTGTTTTATGAGAAATGGTTGCAATCAGTAGATACTGAGGAATTTGGCCGAGACGGCGACACTTCTGTGCTTCGGCAACTTGCTACGTACAACATGAACGACTGCTACTCCACAAATGAACTCCGCAATTGGCTCGAAATTCAGCGCGCCGTTCTCGCAGAACAACTAATCGGCACCCCTGATGAGTTAGCCAAACTTGTTCGCCCAGACCTACGAGCCGCTATCGGCGATGATGGCAATATCGGGCAGGGTCTGGTTGCGCAATTAAACATGCTTCGTTTTGACACTGAGCTCAGCGAAGAAACCATTGAAACCCATAAGCACCGCTGGTTAATGGCCGACTTGCTCGACTTCCATAAACGTGAAAAAGCCGTTGACACATACGAATTCTTCAACCTCCTCACCATGGAAAATGACGAACTTTTTGATAGTCCGAGCGCACTTTCTGGTCTTAAATTTGTTGAGCAACTTGATTCAGGAACAACCAAATCTGCGAAATTGGGCTTTAAATCAATTCGCCGATACCGGTTCGATCCAACGCAAATAACCAAAATTAAACCAGGTTCTAGCCTCACCTCGTCAACGTTTTGGCCTGCCCGAGAGGACGGCATGGATTCCGGCGCCACCGGATCTGCAACTGTTTTGGAACTTGATTTAGACAATGGATTGATCGACCTAGATATTCGATCAGAAACCTCCAACCCAACTAATCCAACGTCCATTTTTGAACAAGAGTATTTTTCTAAATCTCAATTTGAAGATGCGCTCATTGAGTTTGCAAAACTCGTAAATGAATCAGACGTATCCGCCTTTCAATCTGCGCATGACATTCTTGGTTTGCGTCCTCCGCGTTTTCGTAACGGATTTGAACTGCGGAGCGTCAGCGAAAATTTGCAGGTCACCCCCTCTGATATTGCAGATTCAATCGACCAACTGGATAATTCGTATTTAGTTATTCAGGGTCCGCCTGGAACAGGGAAGACTTTCTCGTCAGCAAATGCAATTCTCGAGTTGGTGAAGCGTGGTCACCGCATTGGCATCACTGCAAACACTCATGCTGCCGCCCATCAATTGCTCAGTGAAATTGCAAGATTTGCCGCAGATCACGGCTTTAGCGATGACTCGCCTATTCGCATTGTTGTAAAACCAAAAGACGGCGAAGTCCAACCGGTGTTCAACAAGCGTGGCGTTGACGTCAAGTTTGTAAAAGATGCCAAGAAGATTGCGTCAACATTAAACGATTTCAATATTGTCGTCGGCACTAGCTTCCTCTTCTCCAATTCAGCGATGCGCAGTTCAGTAGACACCCTCATCATTGACGAAGCCGGACAACTTTCACTTGCCGACAGCCTCGCAGTTTCTCTTGCGGCTCGAAACACCGTTTTAGTTGGCGACCCACAGCAGCTAAAGCAACCAACGCGTGCCTCACACCCCGGAACTTCTGGGCTTTCTGGGCTCGAACACATCAACCAAGGGCACGACGTTGTTCCGCTCGAATATGGAATTCTCCTTCGCATCACTCGCCGAATGCACCCAGCAATAGCAAAATTTATTTCCGAGCAAGTGTACGAAGGAAAACTTGAAGCAGATCCACCGTGCGCAAATCAACGTATTGGCGAAGGTGGCTTGGTCAGTGGTTCAGGGCTGTATTGGCTTCCTGTTCAGCATGACGGGTGTTCTGTGCGCAGCATTGCCGAAGTTGCTGCTGTTGTCAAGATCTATGAATCTGTTTTAGGAAAGCAATTTACTGATAAGCAAGGAAATACTCGCCCAATTGAACCACACGACATATTTGTTATTGCCCCGTACAACGCTCAAGTTCAAGAATTACGGAGGCAGCTACTTACCAGCCGAATTGCCGCTTCGTTTGGGGTAACTGAAGATTCGTTACGACAGCGCGTAGGCACTGTTGACAAAGCGCAAGGTAGTGAAGCACCAATCGTTTTGGTGTCATACACAAGCTCTAGCGCCGATGATATTCCTCGAAATTTTGAATTTCTTTACAGTAAGAACCGATTTAATGTCGCAGTCAGTCGCGCACAGGCAATCACCGTTGTCATTGCTTCCCCGGAACTGCTCAACGTGAATTGCAAGACCATCGACCAGGTGCGGCTAGCGAACATGCTGTGCCGCTATGTCGAAATGGCGACTCCCCTAGCGGTTGTCGATTTTGTTCAACCCGCGACCAAGTAGGCGATTAATCCAGCCTTTAAAACCCTTTGCTTTTGCAGGTTCTTTTGTGAATTCTTCCAGCAATCCAGCCTCTGCGCGAATACTTTCGCCAACTGAAATGTGGCCATCGTTATTTAAGTCAAGAATCTGTTCTTTGTCTTTGCTGTCTTCAGGGATGGTCATAACGTGACCCTACTCCTATTACAAAAAAATGAAGTATCGCCTATTTCGTAATACGAATAGTGTCGTAATCACCGGTCTTAACAAACTCAACGGTTACGCCGCGATAAG
>JBAXBR010000017.1:0-23903 GCA_037141855.1 Actinomycetota bacterium
TGAAAATGTGGGATTACGGCAAGGTGAATTACTTGAAAACTCTTCCCTCCTCCTACAGTGAGAACTATGAAAATTCTTGTCATCACCGCGCACCCCGACGATGTTGACTTCGGAGCAGGCGGCACCGTAGCCACCTGGGTTTCCGAAGGTCATGAAGTGGTCTATTGCCTAGTTACCGATGGTCAGGCTGGTGGATCGGACAACACCATCACCCGAGATGACATGGCGCGCATTCGACGCAAGGAGCAAACTGCAGCTGCCAATATTCTTGGCGTTACTGAACTGCACTGGCTTGGATTTCCCGACGGAGCAGTTGTTCCCGACATGAACCTACGTCGCGAAATCAGCGCAGTCATTCGTTCGGTCAAACCGGACCGCGTGCTCACACAGTCTTCTGAACGGCGATACGACCGTATTTATGCATCGCATCCAGATCACCTTGCGACAGGCGAAGCGGCACTGTGTGCTGTATACCCCGATGCAAGAAACGAGTTCGCATTCCCGGAGTTGCTGAGCGAACGCGGACTTGCACCACACAGTGTTCCTGAAACATGGATCATGGCAGGACCAAATCCAAAGCATTTCATTGACACCACCGACATGCTCGATAAAAAGGTTGAAGCATTGCTGTGTCACGAAAGCCAGCATCAAGACCCAACTGGATTACCAATACGGATGCGCGAATGGGGTCAACAAATCGCACAAGCAGGTGGGTTGCCAGCCGGCAGAACAGCTGAAGCGTTTTTAGTAGTCGATACGAAGTAGCTCTTCCCTAAGGAAGAACGGTTGTTTCGGTTGGCACGGTTGGTGCCGTTGGATCAATCGTTGTTTCCGATGGAACAGCAGTGTCCGGCACTGTGGTATCCGGAGCAATGGTTACCGCTGGATCAGTTTTTGCGACATCGGGAATGGTCACATACGAATAGATTTTTACTGGCTGTGGTTGACCAAGCCAAAAACCAAACGACACTACAAAGATCAGGATTGAAATAAGTGTTGAATTCCGTGGTCGACGTAAATTCATGCTGTTGCCCCGCCCGTCACCTTGATTGACGCATAAGTAGTTTGCAACTCCGCAGCAATTCGGCGTCGAAGTTCGCGCTCTACCTTCCACTGTTGAACAGGAAGCGACCTGCCTGCAACGCGCACCTCAACATCGGATTCACCTAGCTTGTCGACGCCTTCGACACTTGGAACTTCGATAAGCATTGAAGCGAACTTTGGATCGCGGGACATCTCAGCGCACACGCCATCAATGCGAGCAATTTCTTTTTCAATCTCGCACTCACGTGGCAGAGGAACGATTACCAAAACTCGCGACCAGTCACGCGACATGTTGACGTTTTGACGTAATTGGCCGTTTGCAATGCTGATGAGGTCGCCATCAAATGTACGAATTTTGGTAACTCGCAATGTCACTTCCTCTACGCGGCCTTCTGCCCATCCAACGATGCCGAATGGACCGAGACGAACAATGTCGCCTACGCCAAACTGGCGTTCAGCGATGATGTACAGACCGGCGATGATGTCGCCCACCATTTGTTGTGCACCAAAACCTAAACCAGCACCAGCTACTGATCCGAGAAATACCAGAGCAGACGAAGGCAGGTTAAGACGCAAAAAGACCGACGTTGTAGCAACAGCGATAACGATGAAGTTGATTCCCCAACGCATTGCGCCAAGTACGGCAGCACGGTGCGCACCAGTAGACAACGTAGAAAGATCAGAACTATCTGGATTGCGATTTTTCACGCTCAGAATTTGTTGGTCTGCGATGAAAGCAACCAGGCGCATGAATACATGCGCACCAGAAATAGTCATGATGATGGCGACTAAATCGACCCGCAACCATTGCGAAACGGTGTCCTTGCCGGTGGCAGCAATTAATACGGCGAATGAATGCATCGCCCCAAGACTACGAGAACCGCAGCTACCGACGGTGGCATGGCACACTTGATTTATGGACACTCAAATCAGCAAATTACGCAAGTTAAATGGAATTGCAGGGTTACTTCATCTTGCTTCTCTTGTTGGAATAATTGCGCTTTCTAATGACGCATCTATGCCCGTGCGTGCAACATACCTCACCGATGCCCCAACCCTTAATTCATTCTCGGCCCCCGTACATCTGTTCAACCTCAACATCAGTTGGATGATTGGTGCCTTTTTAGCGCTTTCAGCTTTTTTCCACTTTTTGATTATTAGCCCAAAGTTTTTTCCGCGCTACAGCGCCGGACTTGGGGCTCGCCACAACTATTTCCGCTGGGTTGAGTATTCGTTTTCTTCATCACTCATGATCGTGGTCATTTTGCAACTCAACGGTGTTTCTGATTACATTGCCCTATCTGGCATGTTCGGTGTGAACGCATCGATGATCTTGTTTGGATGGTTGCAGGAGAAATATGTAAAACCTGGAAGCGGCGACATGTTGCCGTTTTACTTTGGTTGCATTGCTGGATCAGTTCCTTGGATCATGATTGCAATCAACATCTTTTCGCCAAATGGACCAGCTGAGTCTGTGACACCAGGATTCGTTTATGGAATTGTGATTTCGCTATTCATTTTGTTCAACAGTTTTGCATTCGTTCAGTGGAAGCAATACCAAGCAAAAGGCAAGTGGGCAAACTACTTGTACGGAGAGCGTGTTTACATCATTCTCAGTTTGGTGGCCAAGTCATTACTTGCTTGGCAGATCTTCTCTGGTTCGTTAATTAGTTAGACCCTGAAATAATTAGCACTGCATCAACTCCACCTTTAGGCGACTGTCGAAGTTCAACGGTGAGACCACCTGCTTGAGCAAGCTGCGCAACAATTGCGAGCCCAAGCCCGCTTCCCTGGCGCCTATTGGAGTCCAATGAGTTTCTCCAAAATCTGTCAAAGGCGCGTAAGCGCTGCTCATCGGTTAGTCCACGGCCTTCGTCGCGAACAATAATTTCAATTTGCGATCCGACTTCGTGAGCAATAATTGAAATTGTTGAACCTTCTGGAGATACCTCAATTGCATTGTCCATGTAGTTATCAATAATTTCAGTGAGCGCAAGCGAGTTGCAGAATGCAAATACCCACGGCCTTGACTCGGTTGTAATTGAAACACTTCGTTCGTCAGCTAAATAATGCCACTCGCTCGCTTTGTTCTCAATTACTTCAGAAACGTTGATCCGCTCTTTTTCCAACAAGGCACCTTCGGATCGCGCAAGGTGAAGCAGCTGCTCAACCAATTTCCCAAGTCGATCGGTTTCTGCAAGTGCCGCATCAATATGCTCAAGGGCAATTTCTGGCGAGACTGAAATCTGATCACTTGCTTGTTCTAAACGTAAACGCAATGACGTCAATGGGGTACGCAACTGGTGCGATGCGTCTCCAGCAAAGGCACGTTGACGTTCAATCAGTCCACCAAGCCGCAAAGCCATGGTGTTAAACGACCTTGCTAGTTGAATCGTCTCCTTTGGGCCTTCCTCCTCGGCAGAGATCAACAGGTTTCCTTTTGCTAATTCATCAGTTGCTTCGCGCAATTTGAGCAATGGTCGAGCAACACCACGAGCAAAAATGATGGCCACAACAATTGCCATCAGTACTGAAAACAACGCTGACATCAAAACTCCGCGTAATCGTGAACTCACATCTGCATCAAGAACACTTTGTGGAAACGTAATACGCAGTACGCCAACAACGTTTGGCCCAGAGAACACAGGAACAGCAACATAAGCAAGTTTGCCGCCGATCGAACTGGACATGCGTGTTCCCGAAGTTGCATCACCGAGTAACGCAGTCGCAATTTCAGGCCGAGAAACATAATCAGCACCAATTGTGACCGTTGGATCATTGCTCGCAAGCAAGTAACCCTTGCCATCCACCACGACAATTGTTCCATCACCAACTTGCGAATAGTCATCCAAAATCATCTGAATTTGAGATTGTCTATTTCCAGAATTCGAACTCAATATCGGTGAAAGTCGGGCACCATATGTGAATGCATCACGTTCGATTGAAGTAACCGTTCGATCTCGTTCAATTTGTGAAAGATGTCGTGCAAGCGGAATGTCGTGTGCAAGCAACACTGCCAGCACCAAGCCAACCATTGAAAGTATTAAGCGTTTTCTCATTCGGGAGATTCAAGGCGGAAGCCAACACCACGCACTGCTTCAATCCAATCTGCATTACCAAGTTTTTTGCGAACAGCCGCGACATGAGCATCCAACGTTTTTGTTGGGCCATACCAATTTGCATCCCATACCGATTCCATAATGTCGGTTCGTCGATGCACAATGCCAGGGTGCTCAGCCAAATACGCGAGGAGATCGAACTCTTTTGTGGTGAGTTCAATTTCTGCGCCGCTCATATAAACACGGCGTGTTGACAAGTCCAGTTTCAAATTTCCGATTTCTAAAACTTCAGAAACCGGTAAATCAACTGCGGCGCGCCTCCGTGAGACTGCACGAATTCGAGCGATCAGTTCACGTAGTCCAAACGGCTTTGTCACATAATCATCCGCGCCAATTTCTAATCCGAATACACGATCTATTTCTTCATCGCGCGCAGTGAGCATGATGATCGGTACTTGGCTGTTCTGCCGAATACGCCTGCATACTTCGAACCCGTCGATGTCCGGTAAACCGATATCGAGTAACACAACATCAGGCATTTGAGCTGCCACCGCATCGGCGCCATTAGAAACACGTCGAACCGTCATCCCTGAGGTCGCTAAACCACTGATGAGCGATGCAGCAATTGCATCATCATCTTCAACCAAAAGAATGTCCATACCCCCTATTGTCACCCAGTTTCGCGCCCATCACCACATCCGCTAGCTCGTGAGGGATAGTCCTAATCTTTGGATAAAAAATGGATTTGGCTAAGGACTGCGCTGGAAGTGACCGTTATATGGTTATGCCTATGAAAACCTCCCTCGCAACAACCATCTCGATAGCTGGTGTCGTAGCAGCAGGCGCCTTTACCTTTGCGGTTAACAGCTCCATGCTGACCTCGGTGTCTACTTCTGCCGAGATCGCCCCGGTTGATGCGGCAGTATTGGCACCTGGAACAACTGGCCTCACCGTCCTTTCCCCACCACTTACGGTTTTTGTAACGGGTTCGGACACTGGCTCAGGAGTCGGATCGCAGTCGGTAGCAGGCGACCGTTCAGCCGCTACGACTTCAAGTTCTTCCTCAACGTCGTCATCTAGCTCGTTAGCCCCGACTACCACTGTCCAGGTTGGATCTTCAACTGTTTCGAGTTACAGCATTCAAGGAGCCGCTTCGGTTCAGCTGGTTGAGACAGTAAATGGCCTAACCGTGGGCTCGGTAAGTCCACAAAACGGTTACATCTATAACGCTGAGAGCATTTCAGCTACACGCATCGTTGTCACGCTGACCAGTTCAACTCAAAAACTGAAGTTCAATGCAGAACTCATTGGCGGTCGAGTTGTGACATCACTGATCGCAAGCCAAATTTCTGTAACTACACCTGCAGGCACAACTGCACCAGCAGCCACAACTGCACCAGCAGGCACAACTGCAATTGCGTCTGCACCTGCCAGCACAACTGCACCACGTACGAGTAGCCACCATGAAGATAACAAACATGAGGAGCACGACGATGACTGAATCACGAGCACCTAAGCGCGACAAGCACCCAGCTCGTTCCGCACGCATCCTTTCTACTGGACTTGCACTCACGTCAACACTTGGTTTGAGTGCTGCCTACACACTTGCTGCGCAAGCAAAGGCATTAAACAACGTCGGCATGAGTGATCCTGCAGTTGCTGTAGACCCAGCATTAGTGCCAGCTGGAACAGTTGCACAAACCCCTGCTGTTGCCCCAACGGCTCCTGCGAGCGCAACTCCAGTTGCAAGCCAGTCGACAGCGAAGACTGGTGGAAAGCAACAGGTCGCGCCATCTCCTACGGTTGCCGCACAAACTCCAGTAAGTGCTGCCGCACCAGTGGTGATACAGGTTCCAGTTGCTGCACCAGTTGCTGCACCAGTTGCTGCACCAGTTGCTGCACCAGTTGCTGCACCAGTGGCTGCTCCCGCACCGGCACCCGTAGTGACAGTCGCGCCAAAAACATCCAGCTCCAAATAGCACCACTTAGGCTGAGGTCAACATGACCAAGCACATCGATTCATTTCCGTGCATGGGCAATACCGCAAACATTGTGGTTGTTGGCGACCAACATTTTCTTCAAACAGCTCGGTTACGCCTGGTCGACTTAGAAAGTAAGTGGAGTCGATTTATCGATACCAGCGAAATTTCGCTCATGAATCATTCTGATGGAAAAGAAATGTATGTCAGTGCCGACACCATCACCTTGGTGCGGTACTTAGTGGATGCGCAATCACGAACTCACGGACTGTTTGACCCATCGCTATTACCCGCGCTCATTGGACTTGGTTACAGCGTTTCCCGCACTGACAGCTCCATGAAGTCCGACGTCTCCCCAAACGCTCAATGGGCAATACCGCTTAATGAAACACGCATTGATTATGCAAGTGGTGCCGTCCGACTTCCAAGTGGAGCAACACTTGATCCAGGCGGCCTCGGCAAAGGATTGGCTGCCGACATAGTGGCTGCCGAGCTCATCTCGCTTGGTGCAACGGGCGTTTGCGTAAGTATTGGTGGCGACATGAGAATTGCTGGTGAAAGTGAAATGAATGGTGGTTGGTCAGTTGCAGTTGAATCTCCATTTGATGAAAGCAGCAACCTCACCACACTCGTGCTGCATTCAGGCGGCATTGCAACATCATCCACGCGCGGTAAACGCTGGGTTGGACCTCTTGGCGAAATGCATCACGTGTTACACCCCAGCACATCGACTCCACTCAACGAATCTGCCGGCCAACTTGTGCAATCTACTGTGCTCGCATCGGAAGCCGTGTGGGCAGAAGTATTTGCAACAGCACTGCTCGTTGGTGGACTTGAACTTGGAATGCCGCTCATCGACCAACTTGGTATGGCGGCCATGGCAGTTACGGTAAAGGGCGACATTATTGAAAGTTCAACATGGAAGGAGTACGTCTCATGAACGCACAGTTTTGGTGGTTCCTCTCACGGTCATCGGGAATTGTTACGTGGGCACTCCTAGCCGCCACCACATTGTGGGGAATCCTGCTGTCTACGCGCATGCTGAAGCCTTACGACCGGCCAGCATGGTTGCGCGACCTACATACATGGCTCGGAACACTCACACTGTTTGGAACCGCAATTCATATTGCTGCGATTATGGCCGACTCGTATGTGCAATTCAGTGTGAAAGACATTCTTGTTCCAATGTCGACTACGTGGAAACCGGGTGCCATCGCTTGGGGAATCGTCAGCATGTACATGTTGATTGCAGTGCAGGTCAGCTCGTGGGCAATGAAAAAGATTCCGCGCAAACTGTGGCGCACAATTCACTTCTTGAGTTACGCCCTGTTCATTACCACTTCAATTCACTCACTCAGCGCAGGAACCGACAGATCAACATTGTTGTATCAAGGTTTTGCAATTGCACTCATCACACTGATGATTGGCGCTACAGCAATTCGAATTATTTATGCCGGCGAGCCAAAAACGCGTGATGTTATTTCGCGCGCTTCCGCTGCAACAGCGGCCGCACCCGTGACCAAGCAAACACCACTACCGCCACCACCACCGCCAGTTCCACCAACTTCTGGATAGGCGAAAACACTTCGCCAACACGCTCCCAGTTGTCTCCGAGCAATGCCCCGGCGCCAATGAGCAAAATATTCCACACCAAACTTCCAATTGCAGAATACGCAATGTACGGCAGCAGTTTCATTCGTCGAAAGCCTGCAGGGATCGACACCACTGCCCTAATCAGGGGCACACACCTACCCACCAAAACGGCAATCGTTGCTCGGCGATCAAACCAATTTTCTGCGCGAGTGAGTTCGTGTTCACTAACACCCACCCAACTGCCGTAGCGATTGACAAAAGCACGCAAGCGAACCGGGCCGATACTTGCGGCAATTGCATACATCGCAATTGAACCAACCACCGAACCGATCGTTGCAACAATGACCATCAGCACGACTGCGCCGAAACCATGCTTCTGAGCAACAAAACCTGCGTATGGCTGAACAATTTCTGATGGTATTACCGGAATGATGTTTTCAAGGGCAACGAGTAATCCAACGCCCAAATAGCCAATCTTCTCGATGACCGTTTCAACCCACGATGCAAGTTGACTGAGCATGCTTACGCGTGTCGCGAACTAGCGACTGAGTTCTTTGCGATTCTTGAACTTCGAAGCGCGGTAGTCCTTATTCATGAGCGCAATGACGTCGATTGAAATTTCTTTTGGACATGCCGCCGAGCATTCGCCATGGTTTGTGCATGAACCAAAGTGTTCATCCATCGTTTCCACCATTGCTTCGGTGCGCTTGTAACGCTCTGCCTGACCTTGTGGCAAGAAGTTGAGATGCGAAATCTTCGCCCCAGTGAACAGGTTGGCTGCGCCGTTTGGACATGCAGCAACGCATGCACCGCAACCGATGCATGCAGCCGAGTCCATTGCGGCATCGGCAACCGGCTTTGGAATTGCAATGAGGTTTGCGTCTGGCGCACCACCAGTTGGAGCAGTAATGAAACCGCCCGATTCGATGATGCGATCGAATGCGCCACGGTCAACCATTAAGTCCTTAATGATTGGAAAAGCAGTTGCACGCCATGGTTCAATCACAATGGTGTCACCGCTCTTAAAAGTGCGCATGTGCAACTGGCATGTGGTCGTTGCTTTTTGTGGACCATGTGCAACACCATTAATCATGAGTGAACATGTTCCGCAAATTCCTTCACGGCAGTCATGGTCAAACACCACTGCTTCTTTGTTGTCACTAATTAAATGTTCGTTCAGCACATCAAGCATTTCAAGGAATGATGCTTCGTCGCTAATTTCATCAATGGTGTAATTCTCAAAACGGCCCGAGTCTGCTGGGCCTTTCTGGCGCCATACCTTCAGCGTGAGATTCTTTAGATGGCTCACTTATAACTCCTTGTTGCGAGATGTGCAGTTTCAAATATCAACTCTTCAGCGTGACGAGTTGGCTTCATTGGATCGTTTGTCCACTCCCATGCAGCAACGTGACAGAACTTGTCGTCGTTACGCAAGGCTTCACCTTCTTCTGTTTGATATTCAGAACGGAAGTGAGCGCCGCAGCTTTCCTCACGAGTGAGGGCGTCTTGACACATGGCCATTCCCAACTGGAAGAAATCGTCAACACGGCCGGCCTTTTCGAGAGTCTGGTTTGTGCTGTCGCCAGTGCCCGTTACACGCAGGTCGGTCTTGAATTCTTCATACAGAGCAGGAAGGTCGGTGAGTGCGCTTTGCAATCCTTCGCGCGTGCGTTCCATGCCACATTCATTCCAAATGATTTTGCCAAGTTCGCGATGGAACCAGTCTGGTGAACGCTTGCCCTTCACATTCAAATAGCCGTTGTAGCGAGCACTTGCTTCTGTTTCGGCTTGCTTGAACGCTGGGTGATCGGTTCCAGGAATTGTTTTTCCAAGCAGCGAAGCCAATTGATTGCTGATGGTGTACGGCAACACGAAATAACCGTCTGCCAAACCTTGCATGAGTGCTGATGCTCCTAGACGGTTCGCACCGTGGTCCGAGAAGTTTGCTTCACCGGTTGCATATAGACCAGGAATGTTTGTCATCAATTCGTAGTCCACCCACAAGCCACCCATGGTGTAGTGCGTTGCTGGATAAATGCGCATCGGCGTCTTATACGGGTCTTCGCCGGCAATGCGCTCATACATTTGGAACAAGTTGCCGTAGCGCTCTTCCACCACATCGCGACCAAGTCGTTCAATGGCGGCAGAGAAGTCTAAGTTGACACCATTTTTCAGTGGCCCAATTCCCTGTCCCTTGTCGACAAGTCGCTTTGCTGCGCGTGAGGAAATGTCACGTGGCGCCAAGTTTCCGTAAGACGGATACAAACGCTCGAGGTAGTAGTCACGCTCGCCTTCAGGAATTTGATCTGCAGGTCGATTATCGTCGGCGCGCTTTGGCACCCACACTCGCCCGTCGTTACGCAACGACTCGCTCATCAGGGTGAGCTTTGACTGCGTTTCATCGGCCTGTGGAATACACGTTGGGTGAATTTGCGTGTAGCAAGGGTTAGCGAACAATGCGCCGCGACGGTGAGCACGCCATGCTGCGGTCACGTTGCAATTCATTGCATTCGTTGACAAGAAGAACACGTTTCCGTATCCGCCAGTTGCCAACACAACAGCGTGAGCTGCATGCGACTGAATTTCGCCAGTTAACAAGTCGCGCACAACAATTCCTGCACAACGACCATCGATGGTGACGGTGTCAATAAGTTCGGTGCGGTTAAACAAACGAACTCCGCCCAAACCAACTTGACGAGCCATCTGTTGATACGCACCAATGAGCAATTGCTGACCGGTTTGACCGCGCGCGTAGAACGTGCGGCTTACCTGCGCGCCACCAAAGCTGCGATTGTCGAGCAATCCGCCGTATTCACGGGCAAATGGAACACCCTGAGCAACCATTTGGTCAATGATGTCAACTGACACCTGAGCCAAGCGATGCACGTTTGCTTCACGCGAACGGAAGTCGCCGCCCTTAATGGTGTCTTGGAACAAACGATTGATGCTGTCGCCATCGCCCTGGTAATTCTTTGCTGCGTTAATTCCGCCTTGCGCAGCAATGGAGTGCGCACGACGTGGCGAGTCATGAAATGTGAAGGCATCAACTTGATAGCCAAGTTCGGCAAGTGTTGCAGCAGCTGATGCACCAGCAAGACCTGTGCCAACAACAATGATTTTAAATTTACGCTTGTTGTTGGGGTTGACCAATTTTGCATCAGCTTTGTAGTTGTCCCACTTCTCGTGCAATGCACCTGCTGGGATTTTTGCGTTAAACGTATTCATATTGTCCTACTTCACAATTCCTGCGATGACCGCAATGGGAAATGAAACGTTGCCAACAACAACGATGGTGGCGAATGCCGTCGCGAAACCGCGACGCCAGCTGTTGAATCGTGGATTGTTCCAACCGAGTGATTGAAAGATGCTCCATGCTCCGTGGAACAAGTGAATGCCCAGCAATACGTTGGCAATCACATAGAACGCTGCAACAACGGGGCGATTCAAACTGTTCAACAGATTTTGATACACCTCACCCTTCACGAACTTGCCATTGGTTCCCGTGGTGTTGACCACTCCCAATGTGAGATCGAGAATGTGCCAGATCAAATACGACAACACAATCATTCCGGTCCAACGCATGGTGCGACTTGCAAACCTGGCCACTTGATAATCGCGTGGTCCTTGATATTTCACTGCACGCGCAAAACGATTCAACCGCGTAAGCGACCATGCGGCGTGAAGGTGAAGCAGCAACATGGTGACTAACCCGCCACGAAGAATCCACAACACCACGCCCTTTGGTGCAATCGGGTACAACAGTTCTCGGAGGAACTCGGCGTAATGGTTGAGTGCAGTCGCACCCATGTACATCTTCAAGTTGCCGATCATGTGAAAGAGAACAAAGCCCATCATGGCGATACCGCTAATGGCCATGACGTACTTTTTGCCCACTGCCGTGGAGTACAGATCGAGAAGGAATGGGCGCTTCCGGCGTGTTCCTACTGCAGTGGCCGTTACCGGCGCCCGCTTGGAACCGAGTGAGGTTGTAGTTGTTGCCATAAGGATCGCCTTCACGCTAGTTCTACGACCCCGACAGGCATGAACCCTTGCGCTGTGACCTTCATCTATATATAAGGGAAAAGAGACCATTTCGCCCCAAGGGGCGCCGATTATCTACACTTTCCAAGACACATTCCACAGGGATCCCCATTCGGGGCGTGCCCTATTAATCCATCGGAGAAATTACACGTGACGTCAATACTCGCATCAGAAGGCGGTTGGCAGACATTCACCCTTAAGGGTGGTGAATGGGCAATCCTGGGCCTTTCAGGCGCAGCAGCCATCCTTGCTCTCCTCGTTGGTTGGTTCCTGGTTATCCAGGTACTCAAGCAAGACGAGGGAACCGACAAGATGAAAGAAATCGCAGTAGCGATTCAAGTTGGAGCATGGGCTTACTTGAAGCGCCAGTTCCGCACGATCGGCATGATCGTTGTTCCTGTTGGTGCTGTTGTGTTCCTCACATCAGTGGCCATCACTAAACCAGGTGACGGTGGAAGCGCCCTCACACAAATGCAGTCCGGCTTGTTCCGCACCATCGCATTTATCTTGGGCTGCTTCGCATCAGGACTTACCGGTTACATCGGTATGACTCTTGCAACTCGCGGCAACGTACGAACAGCAGCAGCAGCTCGTCGTGGATCGATGAAGGATGCACTGCAAGTTGCATTCCGCACCGGTGGTGTTGCAGGAATGTTCACGGTTGGTCTTGGTTTGCTTGGTGCAACAGCGATCATCGCATTGTTCCAAAACACTTCTTCGGCAATGCTCGTTGGCTTCGGCTTCGGTGGTTCATTGCTCGCATTGTTCCTTCGCGTTGGCGGCGGAATTTTCACTAAGGCAGCCGACGTCGGTGCCGACTTGGTGGGCAAAGTTGAAGCAGGAATTCCAGAAGACGACCCACGTAACCCAGCGACAATTGCTGACAACGTGGGCGACAACGTAGGTGACTGCGCAGGCATGGCCGCTGACTTGTTCGAAAGCTACGAAGTAACTCTCGTTGCATCGATCATTCTTGGTGTTGCAGCGTTTAATTCCGTTGGACTTAACCCAGCACTTGGTTTGGTATTCCCACTTGCAGCGCGTGCAATTGGTGTTATCGCATCCATCGCCGGCGTGTTCGCCGTGCGTGCCAAGGAAGGCGAAACAAACGCATTGAAGCCAATCAACCGAGGCTTCTTGGTTGCTGGACTTCTCACTGTCGTTGGAACTTTTGCACTCGCATTCAAATATGTTGGTAACCCAAGCAAGGGTGCTGCAGGATTTGGTGGAGCAACAGTTGACATGTCATGGATCGGCTTCCGTTTGTTCGGAGCCGTTGTTGTTGGTTTGATCCTTGCTCAGGTGCTCAGTCGCTTGACCGAATACTTCACCGGAACCGAATACGGCCCAGTGCAGGAAATCGCTGAAAGCACTGAAACTGGCCCAGCAACTGTGGTTCTTGCAGGAACTGCATCAGGACTTGAGTCATCGGTTTACGCAATTCTCTGCATCGCTATTGCACTTGGTGCAACGTTGTGGATGGGTGGCGGAGACGTGCAGTTCTCGTTGTACCTCGTTGCATTGTGCGGCATGGGAATGCTCGCAACAACAGGTGTCATCGTTTCTGAAGACACGTTCGGTCCAGTTTCGGACAACGCAGCAGGTATTGCTGAAATGGCAGGCGAATTGCACGGCGAAACCGGCAAGATCTTGGTCAGCCTTGATGCAGTAGGTAACACCACTAAGGCTGTTACTAAGGGCTTCGCAATTGGTTCTGCGGTAATCGCAGCAGTTGCCTTGTTCGCTTCGTACATCGAAACCATTGCAGGTGAACTTGGCTTGAAAGATGCCGCTGGTGCTCCATTGCAGGGCTCAGCAATCTTTAAGGCTGCAGAAACACAGATCAACGTTTCCGATGTGAAGACCTTCATTGGTCTGCTCATCGGTGGTTCCGTTGCCATGATGTTCTCGGCACTTGCCATTCGCGCAGTAGGACGCACCGCTGGTGTTGTTGTACAAGAAGTACGCAGTCAGTTCAAAGATGGCGGCATCATGGCCGGCACCAAGCAGCCTGACTACGGCCCAGTTATCGACATCTGCACCGCAGCATCGCTCCGCGAACTCACCACCCCAGCACTCTTGGCAGTTCTTACGCCAGTTGTTGTTGGTTTCGGTATTGGTTACGCAGCACTTGGTGCATTCCTTGCAGGCGTAATTCTTACCGGCCAGCTCATGGCTAACTACTTGAGCAACGCTGGTGGAGCATGGGACAACGCCAAGAAGTACATCGAAGACGGCCACCATGGTGGCAAGGGTTCCGATGCACACAAGGCAGCCGTTATCGGTGACACCGTTGGTGACCCATTCAAGGACACCGCTGGTCCAGCACTCAACCCACTCATCAAGGTGATGAACTTGGTTGCATTGCTCACACTTCCAGCAATCATCAAATACCAACACAACGATGGAGTTCGCTTTGCAATCGCAGGCGTTTCACTCGCAATCTTGGTTGTTGCAATTTCATTCTCGCGTCGTAAGACGACGAGCATGGTTGCAGCGTAAGTAACTAGGCGTTCCAAATCGGCGCTGAGATGTCGTCACTTCGATATCTCAGCGCCGAATGGATCTCGGCCATGTCGGCCGGTGTGAGCGCAGACTCCACACTTTCGACACTTGCTTCTCAGCACACGGTTGGACTCACTCAAGTAGTCACCGGAACTCCATTCGGAGATGTCACCTATTGCCTGCACGTTCGCAATGGATCGGTGTCCTTTTCCACTGGTGCTGCCCCTGCAGAAGACGTTCGTTTTACCGAGTCTTATGAAACTGCGGTTGGCATTGCTACCGAACAGATCAATGCTCAAGAAGCATTCATAAAAGGCTTGATTGTGTTTGCTGGCGATCACCAAAAACTGATTGATGCAGGTGATGTGTTCGCTGCGCTCAACCCAATTTTTGATGCAGTACGGGCCGTAACAGTATTTAACTAAGTACGTAACTGGTCATGCTCAGCGAGCCAAGCTCGCAGCCACCCACCAATACCTCAAGTGACTTCCCTCTTGCTTGTGCAAGACCTGCAATGTAGGCAACGGGTAAGAAATGCTCGGCAGTGGGCACCGCTTTGCGTGCGTTCGGGTGATCTAACAACGAAATAATGTCAGAAGGGTTTTTGCCAGTCAGAATTCTGCGCGCCTCGGCGTCAAATTCTTCTGCCCACACTGCGCCTTTTCCATGAGCACCCCAGTCGATGATGCCCAGGTTGTGCACAATGTTGCCACTTCCAATAACCATGATGTCTGCGTCGAGCAACGGCGCAAGCAAGCGACCAATTTCAACATGCTGCTGTGGAGACAAGTTCGCGTTAATTGAAAGCTGCACTACCGGCACATCGGCTTGTGGAAACACATGACACAACACCGACCACGTTCCGTGATCAATTCCCCATTGTGATTGATCCATGACGATCGTATGTTGCGGCAACAAATCAGCAACGCGCTGTGCGACTTCAGGACTTCCCGCAACTGGGTATTCATACTGAAACAGTTCCTGTGGAAACCCACCGAAGTCGTAAATCGTTCGCGGATTTTGCATTGCAGTAACTGCAACTTGGTTTATGTACCAGTGTGCTGAAATACTTAACACTGCTTGTGGTTTTGGTTGAGCGTCACCAAACGAAGCCCACGATTGTGTATATCGATTGTGCTCTAACGCATTCATTGGGCTTCCGTGCCCAAGAAATGCTGCGGTCGAGGCCATGCCTTCGATCCTACTTATTTAAAGAACGGGTTCTCTCCAGTTGAGTGATCGGTGAGATCGCGCACCTTAGTGATCGTTGGCACTTTTGCCGACACCATTGACTGCACACCTTCAAGCATGGTTTGACGGCTCATCGAGCAACCGTGGCAGCCACCACCCATGGTGAAGTATGCGGTTCCCTCGGTGTCGTGTCCTGCAAATGTGACGAACCCACCGTGCGCTGCAAGCATTGGGTTCACTTCGGCAGTAACGATGGTTTCAATTTCGGCCGACATTTCATCGTCGCGAACTAAGCCTTCGATTTGAGGAGACTTTGGTTTATTCGGATTACGAATGAGCAAACCTTGCGTTTCTGAATGGTCAATCGTTGCGCCTTGAAATGCTTCAATGTCTTTTCCAGGAACGATGATCTTTAGTCCATCAATGGTTCGTACTTCATCGCTGAATGCAGCCTTGGTAAAAAAATCAAATGACAAGTCATAGCGGAAATCTTCGCCAGGCTCTGACAGAATTTCGAGTCGCAATCCAAGTTGCGCACCTTCGGCTTCTGCATCGCGAAGCTCAAGTAATTTCACATGAGCTTCAGGCGTGATCGAAACGATCGTGTCGGTCTTATCGATTTCTGAGGTGGTGCTAGCGAAAGGGCTCACAGAAAAAAGGCTACCGTCATGAGGGTTAGGACCTCCTAACTGTGGCATCCTTAACAGGTGAACGAAGGCAGCAAAAAGGCGATTTACGCGGCGTTTTCGGCCAACCTAGGAATCGCCATCGCAAAGTTTGTTGGGGCATTCATCACAGGTTCTGCCGGCATGCTTGCCGAAGCCGTTCACTCACTTGCAGATACGGGCAACCAAGCTCTACTGCTCCTTGGTGCAAAACGCTCTAAACGACAGCCCACCCCTCAGTTCCAATTTGGCTTCGGAGCTGAGCGGTACTTCTGGTCATTCATCGTGGCGCTTGTGCTCTTCATGATGGGCGGAATCTTCGCCTTGTACGAAGGCGTGAACAAGTTTCGTCACCCACATGAAACCAGCAATTTTGTATTGGCTTTCATCATCTTAGGTGTTGCAATTGCGCTGGAATCCATCTCCTTGCGCACAGCGATGAAGGAGGCAAACAAGCTGAAGCCGGCAAAGGTGTCGTGGTTTCGTTACATCAAAACTACGAAGCAACCAGAACTTCCCGTGGTGTTGCTTGAAGACTTCGGTGCGGAAACTGGTCTCTTTCTGGCCCTTGGCGGGTTGCTGTTAGCGCGCTATTCCGGAGACCCTCGATGGGACGCTGCTGGATCTATCGCGATTGGATTATTGCTTATTGCAATCGCATTCGTACTGGCCTCTGAAATGAAGCACCTGCTCATTGGTGAATCTGTGGATCCAGAATTGCAACGAGAATTTAGAAAACAAATCGAAGATGACCCCAGGTTCAAAGAAATTATTCATATGGAAACACTGCACATCGGCCCTGACGATGTTCTCGTGGCAGCAAAAATTGATGTTGACCCGAATATCTCTGTCTCCGAATTAGCGCGCGCCATCGATGAAGCAGAAGTTCGCGTTCGTACAACAACTCCGTTTAACGTCATTATCCATATCGAACCCGACATCAAGCGCTAACTACAGACTGCACCATGAACCAGCACTCTCCAATTACCGCAATAGTTGTGCTGGGTGGCAACCCACCTACCCGAGCAATCAAGCAACACATTCCAGCGCATCAGTTAGTCATTGCTGCCGATTCTGGTTTACACGGCGCGATTGATCTTGGTCTGCGTGTGAACGTGGTGATTGGCGATATGGACTCCGTTGACAAAGCGGTACTCGCAGCAGTCGAAGCAAACGGCACCACCATCACTGAACTTCCTCGCGACAAAGACTCCACTGATGCCGAGCTTGCGCTGCTGAAAGCAGTGGAAATGGGCGCACAAAAAATTGTGTTAATCACCAAAGGTGGCGGTCGCCTTGACCATGAGCTTGGCGTATTTGCCGTATTGCAAAACCCAGGGCTTCGAAATTGCGCAATCCAAGCAATGTGGGACAACTCCATATTGCATCTCATCCATGGGCCCGCAGCGGTAACAATTTCAGGGAAACTCGGCTCAAACGTTGGCTTGATCGCTGCTGGTGGCTCTGCACATGGAATCACTACGCAAGGTTTGAAATGGGCTCTCGGCAATGAAACACTTACCCCACATTCTTCCCGTGGAATAAGCAACGAACTCATCGACGAAACTGCAACAATTTCATTGCAAGCAGGTTCACTTTTCGTCGTTCAGTCAAGTGCCCTCGATAGCTGAAAGAAGTTCCCCCATGAAAAGATTTTCCGTAATCGCGCTTAGTGTGTTGCTCTTTGCCGCATGTTCAGGTGCTTCAGATGGAGGAGCATCGAAGTCCAGCGGGCCAGTCACGCTGACTCTGCTTGCACATGATTCCTTCACTCCAAGTGAAGGAATCTTTGACGCTTTCACTTCCGCAACGGGAATCACGGTGAACGTGGTTCGCGGTGGCGATGCTGGCGAACTGATCACCAAGGCTGCACTTACTGCTGGCAACCCAGAGGGAGATGTGTTGTGGGGAGTAGACAACACGTTGCTATCACGCGCACTTGATGCCGACATTTTTACGCCATACGAAACTGCGAACCTTTCCTCAATGGATCAATCGGTGTTGCGAAATATTCCTGGTCACGAAGTCACCCCGGTCGATACTGGCGATGTATGCATTAACTACGACATCGCCTGGTTTAAGAACAACAACATTGCTCCACCGATGACACTCGAAGCACTTGCTAACAGCACCTATGCAAATTTGCTTGTGGTACCAAGCCCAATTACTTCATCACCTGGCCTCGCATTTTTCCTTGCAACAATTTCAGAGTTTGGCGAAAGTGGATGGCAGGACTATTGGAAGTCGCTACGCAAAAATGGAGTGTTGGTTGTAGATGGCTGGACACAGGCATACAGCACGGAGTTTTCTGGTTCTACCGGCAAAGGTGATCGCCCTATCGTGGTCAGTTACAGCAGCAGCCCTGTTGCAGAAGTGTTGTTCGCTGATCCACCAACCGACGTAGCCCCAACTGGCGTTGCGCCACTTACTTGTTTTGGCCAAATTGAATACGCCGGTGTGTTACGAGGAACTCAACATAAAGCCGAGGCACAACAACTTATTGATTACCTCACGGATCTGACCTTTCAAGGTGATCTTCCGCTCACTCAATTTGTTTACCCTGTGAATACCAAAGCAACTGTTCCGGACTCATTCACTCGTTACATTTCGCGACCTGAGAATCCACTGACCGTTGATTACGGCGTCATCGCAAAAAATCGTGCAGCATGGCTCGACGAGTGGTCTACCATCGTTTTTAAATAGGCCGTTCGCTTGATTCCGTCGCCGTATCCCAAAAGCACGCGGTGGCTTGTCGTTGCTCCTGCCCTGTTTCTGCTTGTCTTTCTGGCAATTCCAACAGCTGTAATTGTTCAACGTGGCGCCAGTTTCGATTCGTTCTCGAGCGTCGTTTCAAGCACCAGTTTTCGACAAATTGCATGGTTTACCGTGTGGCAAACCCTGCTCAGCACAGTGCTCACCGTTGCTTGTGCGCTGCCGGTCACTTTCATTCTTTCGCGCTTTTCATTTAGTGGCAAGCGCCTATTGCTTGCCCTCATTACTGCACCATTTCTTTTACCTACAGTTGTTGTGGGAACGGCGTTATTTGCACTGCTACCCAACCAACTTCACTACACGGCCTATGCCATCATCGCCGCCCACATCTTTTTCAACATGGCTGTAGTTGTTCGATTAGTAATGCCACGTTGGTCACAAATTGATCCTGAACTCATCCACGCAGCACACACGCTTGGCGCTTCTACAGTGCACACGTTTCGCACCATTACATTCCCGCTAATTCGACCAGCTCTTAGTTTTGCAAGTACCGCAGTAGCTTTGTTTTGCTTCACATCTTTTGGTGCGGTTCGAATCTTGGGAGGGCCAGCATACGCAACACTCGAAACCGAAATTTATATTCGCTCGGTCCAACTAGGTGATTTCAACGGCGCAATTGCAATTGGAATAATTCAAACAGTATTTCTTGTTGTCGTACTGTACGCCTGGACGAAATTCAGTCGCCATCACATTTCGCCGCTCACCATCAGCATTCAAGCACCTCGGCCAACTGGCTCTACACAAGTAATTGCCGTCACCGTAGTTTCGTTAACAACAGGCTTGCTTGCGCTGCTTCCGCTAATTGCAGTTGCTTGTAGGTCTGCATCTGGTTGGTCGCGCGTATTATCGAGCGACACACTCCACTCATTATTCGTAAGCGCTCGTTATGCAGCTGTTGCTTCGCTCATTGCAACAACACTGGGCTCAATGATTGCCATGGCAATTGCGTATAAGTCAACTTCATCTCAACTGCTTGAAACAATTACATCGCTACCACTCATGATTTCAGCAGTCACTGTTGGTCTTGGAATATTGATTACTTTTGATCACAGTCCAATCGAATTTCGATCAACCTGGTGGATAACTCCAGTAGCCCATTCTCTCATTGCAATTCCGCTTGTTATTCGCACAGTTTTACCTGTAGCCCAAGCAATTCCCCAAGACCTTCGCGATGCGGCCGCAACCCTTGGGTCGGATTCAAAGGATCAATGGTTGAGAATTGACTTGCCACTTCTGCGCAGAAGTTTGGCCACTGCGTCTGCATTATCTGCTGCTGTTTCACTGGGTGAATTTGGCGCCACAAGCTTTCTCACTCGACGAACAAGCGAAACGCTTCCCGTGTCTATTGCTCGTCTGCTTTCGCGACCTGGCGATACCCAGCATGCCGAAGCATTTGCGCTCTCAACTCTATTTTTCGTGTTTAGCATTAGTGCCGTATACATCGCAGAAACCGCACGCGCCACACGAACGAAGACTCGCTAATGCTCAATATCACTGACCTCACCATTCATTATGAAAAGGAAGTCATTTTGGATGGCGTATGTCTGGAAGTGGCCACTGGAGAGGTGGTTTCACTTGTTGGACCAAGCGGTGAAGGAAAAACCACACTGCTTCGCGTTATTGCAGGTATCGAACAGGCAGAGTCAGGAACGGTGAGCGTTGATGGAGTTGATGTAACCCACCTACCTACTTATAAACGCGGGATTGGATTGGTGTTTCAAGACAACCAGCTTTTTCCGCACCTGTCCATTGGCCAAAATATTGCTTTTGCACTTCGCAGCATGAGCAAACACGAACAATCTAAACGAGTAAACGAATTACTTGCACTGGTTGGTCTTGATGGCTTGGCAGATCGCGACGTCACGGTAATTTCAGGCGGAGAGGCGAAACGAGTTGCAGTTGCCCGTTCGCTAGCGGCAAACCCCAAGGTGCTTCTTCTCGATGAACCGTTGAGTGGGCTAGACGGTGAATTGCACGATCGTTTATTGCGCGACCTTTCCACCTTGCTTGCAGAACGCAACACCACAGTTGTTCACGTGACGCATGATCGCAACGAAGCAACCCTCTTCGCTGATCGCATTGTTGACATTCGGTCGCTTCATCGCCTCAGCAGAGTTGTGCAAGTTTCAACAGAAGAATTGTTATCTCTACGATTGGCCGTACTCCGCGATGGAACGCCATCACAGAACCCGCGATACTCCCAAGACGAACATCCAGGTTGCATCCATTTGGGAATTTACGAACAGCACGAACTCATCGCCTGTTCTTCATGGATCCCCCAAGCGTGGCCACTAGACGAACGACTTCCCGCAGTTCAATTGAAGGGAATGGCTGTTGCCAAACATCTGCAAGGAAGTGGAACTGGCGCAGAATTGCTGAGCGTTGGAGTTCAGCGAGCCGAACGTGAAGGCGCGCACTACATCTGGGCCCGAGCACGCGACAGTGCCCTCAATTTCTACACACGCAATGGTTTTCAAGTTTTCGGAGAACAATTTATTGACGAGGCAACCGGTATGGGGCACCACCTCGTGATGAAAGTATCTACTCGCCAACCTTGACATCGGTTGTAAATAGCACGGTTCTCGATGGGTCTGGTTTCACCAGAAACTCGATATGCCACTTCCCTGCGTAGGCAAAGTTCACTATTGCCGTGTAATGATTTGGCCCGGTTCGCTCAAGAACTATTGGCCCATTTGGAATGTTCTTACTTGGCAAGGACATTCGCGCTGTCACCGATGTCATTTGAGCAAACGAACCAACGAGTGAACCCATATTGAGATGAATTTCTGCTGCACCGATTCGAGCAGGAGTAACCGTAATGTCGGCAATGAGCCCAGACTGCTTCAATGAAAATTGCACTGGCGCATTCGAATTCTGCTCGCGAGGTGGAAGCGCAACAAGCAATGCGGTAATCGCCACAACCATTAATGCAACCAAAGATTCCACCACTACAGACTGATGCAGCTTCGCCGGTCCACTCTTACGTAGCGTTGTTCTAGAGAGTGCTCCTATTGCGACGAGTACCAGCACAAGTCCAACTTTGACCACAAGTTTTTGTCCGTAATCAAGGACAAACAAATTTCGTGGACCGTTCATGAGCAACATTGATTGCGCGACACCGGTAACTGCAATTACCGCAACGGAATAACCAGCAATACGGGAAAACCACAGCATGGACTGTGTGGACTGCAGCCAAAACTTTCGATCAATGGTGATCAGGAAGAGTGCGCCTATCCACAGTGAGACCGCAAGTATGTGCAGCACGTCAAGAGAAAAACTGAAAGCTACTGGAGACTGACCGCTTGGATGTCCAACAGCAGAGAGCGTTGCTGCAATTGCCACTGATGCCCCAATTGCACTCAGCCTCCATAATCGCTTATTGCGGAATTCCAGCTTCATCAGCAACAACGAAAAACCTAGGAGCAATGAGATCCGAAGCAGTGTTGCCTGGCCGTACATCGTGGTCACGGTGTCGCCGAGCAATGAAAGATCGGTGAAGTTGTAAACCTTCACGCCAGACGCATGTGGTCCGTACGCAAAGAGTGCCTCGATGCTCGAAACAATTGCAAACGTCCACGCACCCCACAAACTCATCCGAGTACGAATTGACGGAGCTCGTTTTGCACCAAACACAACCAGTCCAACGCCGCCTATCAACGCCATCACGCCTGCAAACATCACAAATCGAAGGATGTTGAAGAGATTGTTTAAACCATGTTTATGGCCCTGATCGCCTACCAAAATGCTTGTTACATCCGACAAACTCGTTCCGATTGAAAAGGCAAATGATCCCTGCACTGGGTGTGAGTCTGCAGATGTGACACGCCACACCACCACCCAAGTTCCATCGCCGAGTTTGTCAATCGGAGCACGCACCGTTGTGTGGTCGTTGACATCGCGTGTTGGGCGCGCTTCAAACACCTCTTTGCCGTCTTTGTCAAGAATTTTGAGGCGGGCAAACACCACGCCGACGGTTTCATCAAAATGCAGAACTACTTCAGTAGGTGAGGCAACCAACCACGAACTTGGCTTCGGATCACTGCCTTCCAGGCCTGCATGGGCACTTACTGTGCTTGCAGGAATGAGGAGCGAGAAACCAATAGCGATCAATGTGATGAGCCACGTACTTCTCACACGCATGGTCACACGCAAATACTAGTAAGAAGGTGGCTTGGGAAGACCTTCAACTTCGGTCCTCCCCAGAAACCATGCAAGCCGTTCGTTCGGTGAAAGTTGCAGTGCAACTTTTGGCACGGGGGTTAGCCCCATCGGTTTACTTGCGCGCCACATCATGACTTGTCGATCAAGTTCGTACCGAACATAGGTGGAGTTCCAATTCGCGAAAGTAAATGCGAGTGCCAAATCGGCGTGGTGCACTTCAACTTCACGCCAGCGCAGAAACACAATGTCGCTCATGGCAATTGATGCGCCTGCACTATTTATTCCGTGGCCCTGCCAACCTTCGCTATTCGTGACAGCCCATTGACCTTCAAGGGCGTAAATGCTTTTACGCACTTCTGCTACGAGCGATTCTGCAGAGTCTGTTGCGTGAGACTCAATGCCCATCTTTCTGGCCTTTGCACCACCAACATATTGCTCACCCACTTCTCCACGTGCTGCACATTGCAAAACATGCACGTGACTTTCCGCATTCCGGGCCAAGTGTGATAACACATGACCGCGAGTCCATCCTGGTAACGCCGATGGTTCATGGCACTGTTCATCGGTCAGCGAATCAAGAGATTGCAACAGCCGCTGGTGCGACTCTGCACAACCCGCAACATGAATATTGAGCGTGCGACCAAAATCGTCCATCACCGACAAAGGTAGCGGTTTGTTCAGCGCAGGCTTGTGCGCTGGGGAATGACGACAACAGTGCCGTCGTCTTCGTGGTGCACGCGCGCAGAAACACCATAAAACTCGGAGAGAATGTTCGGCTGCAACACTTCTTTTGCTGAACCCTCTGCCACGCGAGCGCCTTGATGCATGAGCACCAATCTGTCGGCGTACATGCCAGCAAGCGTGAGGTCATGCATGGCCGAAACAACGGTAAG
>JBAXBR010000018.1:0-23652 GCA_037141855.1 Actinomycetota bacterium
GTCGAGCTTGAACATCTTCCCGTCGACGGTTCCATCTGCCTCGTCGATGATGCGGCAGGCATCACACGAATGATGGGTGAATTCTTGAGTATGGGTCATGGGCAAACTGTAGATCGTAAAAGTAGACCTGCTGGCCAAGTTGGTCTATTGTCAAGTTCACTTTCTGTTGATCGGGGGATCATTGTGAAGATTCACACCATCTTTGAGGGCACTTCAGAGATTCAACAGCTGGTCATTTCGCGCGCCATCTCGGGCCTACGCATCGAATAGTTGTAGGTTTTCGGCATGAGTTCTGAGGCAATTGAGCCAAATTCGACCGATATCCGCAAAGCGCAGTTGCGCGAAGAGAACGACATCGTTGCGCCATTTAGAGCAACCATTTCGTGGCGTTTAATTATTGAATTCGCGTTCACATGGGCTGCGTTTGCTGCTGCGTTTGTGCTCGCATCTACTGGTCAGATTTCGCTGTGGGCTGCATTTCCTATTTGCGTGCTCAGCTCAGCGATGATCTACATGCCATTGCATGAAAGCGTGCACAAAAATGTCGCTGGTGATAATCCAAAGATGCAGTGGCTGAATGAACTTGTTGGTCGCATGGCAGGGATGATTTTTACATTTGGCTTAACCCAGCATCGTTTGTCGCATTTGAAACATCATGCGCATACCAACGTTTCTGGAAAAGATCCGGACATGGTGTTGTCGGGAGATCCAAAGCGCATTCCAGGATCTGCAGTTTTAATGTCGGTGATGTCGCTACTTACCCCAGTGTTTGCACTCGTACCACCAAGTCGCAAACTCATTCCCAAGTGGGTGGGTAAGCGACTTGGCGCAGATGCTCGGTCTGAAGTGGATGTGCAAGACATGAAGTTGCGCGTGAAACGAAGCTTCATCGACATATTCGTATTGGTTGGGTTCTCCCTTGCAGGATTTGCGCCTGAGATTTTGCTGCTGTGGTACGTAGCCACACGCCTTGCATTCATGTGGGTTGCATTTATATTTGGTTGGTACCCACATCACCCACATCAAGAAACCGAGCGTTACCGCGATACGCGTGTTGCAACATTCCTTGGATCAACGTTGCTCATTCGTGGACACGATCATCATTTATTGCATCACTTGTACCCGCGCGTAGTGCATTACAAGTTGCCAAAACTGTGGGCAAATATTGAACCCATAATGGTTGCCCGTGGCGCACGCATTGAAGGCAATGCTTCTCGTGATGGACTAGCTATTCAGTGGAGCGCGCAGTAACAAACGCGGCAACGCATGTATCAATGTCTGCCTTCGTGTGCGTTGCGCACACTTGTACGCGAATGCGAGCCTTGCCCATTGGAACAACTGGGTAGGAAAACGCGACAACGTAAATGCCGAGTTTGAAAAGCTCTGCCGCCATACGCACGGCTTCGTGTTCGTCGGCAAACATGACCGGCACAATCGGGTGTTCGCCTGGCAGCAATGTGAAACCCGCTGCAGCCATTTGATCGCGGAAGTACTTGGCGTTTTCACGGAGTGTCTCGCGGGTATTGGCACCTTCGGAAACGAGGTCGAGCGCAACGAGCGAACCAGCCACCACCGTTGGTGGAATGGAATTGGAGAACAAATACGGGCGAGCGCGCTGGCGAAGCAGGTCGACAATTTCTTGGTGAGCTGCGATGTAGCCACCAGAAGCACCGCCAAGTGCCTTACCGAGAGTTCCCGAAATAATGTCAACACGGTCGCGAACACCAAACTTTTCTGGAGTGCCTGCGCCTGTTGCGCCGATGAAACCAACAGCATGTGAGTCATCCACCATGACCATTGCTTCGTACTTGTCAGCAAGATCGCAGATTTCCTTCAATGGAGCAAACGATCCGTCCATGGAGAATACGCCGTCGGTAACGATGAGTGTTCGTCGTGCGCCGCGAGCAGCAACAAGCTGGGCCTCAAGATCGGCCATGTCGCGATTCTTGTAGCGGTAGCGAGTTGCTTTGCACAGTCGAATTCCATCAATGATTGAAGCATGATTCAGCTCGTCTGAAATAACGGCATCGTCTTGGTCGAGCAACACTTCAAATACTCCACCATTTGCATCGAAGCAGGATGGAAACAAGATGGTTGCATCAGTTCCCAACAATGAGGACAAACGCGATTCAAGTTCATCGTGTTGCGACTGAGTTCCACAAATGAAACGCACACTGGCCATGCCGAAGCCATTGATGTCGAGCGACTCTTTGGCAGCAGAAATAATTGCAGAGCTATTGGCGAGTCCCATGTAGTTATTTGAGCAAAAGTTAATGAGGTCTTTAGTGCTGCTCAAAACATGTGATGCCTGTGGAGAGTCAATCAAACGTTCACGCTTGTATAAACCCGCAGTTTGAATGTCTTCGAGTGTCTTCTTTAAGTCTTGTTTAACACTTGTGTACATGACTCCGCCTTATGACCAATCCATGATTACTTTGCCAGCATTTGATGAACGGGCTGCAGCGAATGCTTTGTCCCAGTCGTTTGCAGGAAAGCGATCGGTGATCACGTCGCGAATGTCGAGGCCAGTTTGAATGAGTGAGTTCATTGCGTACCACGTCTCATACATTTCACGCCCGTAAATGCCTTTGATGGTGATCATGTGGGTGACGAGTTTTGCCCAGTTAATGGAAATCTCTTTGCTTGGCAATCCAAGCACCGCAATGCGGCCTCCGTGGCTGAGGTTATCCAAAATGTCGGGAAGCGCAGTCGGCGCTCCACTCATTTCGAGTGCAACATCAAAGCCTTCTTTCATGCCCAGAGTTTTCTGTGTTGCTGCGATTGAAGAAGTCATTGGATTCACTGCAATGTCGACGCCCATTGATCGAGCAAGTTCTAAACGAGATTCATTGATGTCACTGATGACCACATAGCGCGCACCAACATGACGAGCCACTTTGGCAGCCATAAGTCCAATTGGCCCAGCTCCAGTAATTAATACGTCCTCGCCAGCAACAGGAAAAGTGAGCGCGGTGTGCACTGCGTTTCCAAACGGATCAAAGATCGCACCAAGTTCGGCGTCGACCGCCGCAGAGTGCACCCACACGTTGCTTGCAGGAATAACCACGTATTCGGCAAATGCGCCGTTGCGGTTCACTCCAACACTTGAAGTGTTCTTGCACATGTGGCGGCGACCAGCGCGGCAGTTTCGACAGATGCCACAAATAATGTGTCCTTCTCCCGATACAAGCGCACCAATTTCAAGCGAGGTCACTTCTGACCCCAACTCCACAATGCGACCAGAGAATTCGTGACCAATGATGAGCGGTGCATTTACTGCTGATGCGGCCCATGCATCCCACGACTCGATATGGAGGTCGGTGCCACAGATACCGGTTTTTTCAACTCGGATCTTGACGTCGTTTGGACCTGGATTTGGTTCTGCGCACTCGATCATTTCCAGACCAGGTGCCGCAGATGGTTTAAATAGTGCGCGCATAGTGATGATTATCGTAGTGCCACCTTGGTAGCCAGGAATTATCAATTTGGTTCTAACCTGCGCCTGTGAACACTTTTCTGAGCAATGCACTCGACGCTGCAGTAGTTCCTGGGTTTTCCAAGATCGGTTACGCGATTCGCAAACGAATAGGGAATTGGCAGCCAATTTCAGGCTTTGATCTGCGTGGGAAAACTGTCGTGATAACGGGACCAACTTCTGGGCTTGGGAAAGAGGTTGCAAGGCAACTCGCACCTACGGGTGCCAACTTGGTGTTGGTTGCGCGTAACGAAGAAAAGTGCGCACGCGTAATTGATGAAATTGCTCCACTGTGCATAGGAAATACACCTGTATTCGTGCGCGCAGAGATGGGAGATTTGGAATCGGTTCGCAGTGCATGTGTAGTGATACAACAACAGTTCACTCATATAGATGTGTTGATTCATAACGCGGGTGCATTGTTGAATACTCGTCAGGTATCACCACAAGGAATTGAACAAACGATCGCATCTCACGTAGTTGGTCCATTTCTTATGACCACATTGCTTCTTCCACTTATGAATGGAGGTCGAGTGGTAACCGTTTCGTCAGGTGGCATGTACTCCAGCGGGCTCCCATCGTTTGATAAGGGCGAAACTTTGGAGATGCCTGCTCATAAATACGGTGGCTCAAAACAGTATGCAATTGCTAAACGAGCACAAGTAACGCTGAATGAAATGTGGGCAACTCGCGAACCCCAAACAGAGTTCGTGTCAATGCACCCGGGCTGGGCAGACACGCCAGGAGTGCAAGAAAGTATTCCCGGGTTTCGCCGAGTAACAGCACCTATTTTGCGTTCGGCAAGTGAAGGCGCAGACACCATTGCTTGGCTTGCGGTAGTGGATCCGTTACCAGGAGCAAGTGGAACTTTTTGGTCTGACCGTGAGGTTCGTCCAACGCATAAAACACCTCAGACGAGGAAAAGAGATACATCGGGAACCCGTCAAGCATTATGGGCGTTACTTGAGAACCAAATAGAACGTTTTACGAGTAATCACTAATCTGTGACAATGGCAGCTGACGATCGTTCCGAAATTCATATCCGTTCGCGCTGGGGTGAGATTGACTCCAACGGGCACATGCGCAACGTTGCCTACCTCGACATATCAGCAAACTCGCGGATGGAGTTTTTCAACGCCAATGGGTACACACTCACCGAGTTCTTTGGTGCGGGTCTTGGTCCAGTTGTGCTGAAGGATGAAATTGAATACAAGCGCGAAGTCCGTTTAGCCGAAGATCTCACCGTGACAAACGAACTTGCGGGCATTAGCGAAGACAACACACGGTTTATCTTTCGCAATCAATTTATTAAGGCCAATGGAAAGCTTGCATGCAAGATCTCGAGCCTGGTGGCGTTCTTTGATCTCTCAACGCGCAAAATGATTGCACCACCAGAGAACCTGATGAAAGCGATACTGTCGCTACCTCGTTCGGAAGACTTCAGCACAATTACCCAATAGTTATCGGGGTACTGTGGTCTGTGACCACACTGCCGCCATGCCCACAATGTTCGTGCGAATACACCTATGAACTGGGCGCGATTTTGGCGTGCCCTGAATGCGCGCATGAGTGGTCGGCGCGTGTTGCTGCTGAAGATGCAGAAAACGCTAGTCCATCTGAAATTCGGGACACAGCAGGAAATGTATTGCAAGATGGCGATTCAGTGCAGGTGGTGAAAGATTTAAAGGTAAAGGGTCGTCCAACATCGATAAAAGTGGGCACAAAAGTACGCAACATTCGTTTGGTGCGTGACAACGGGGACCACGATATTGATTGCAAGGTTGACGGGTTTGGTGCCATGTATTTAAAGTCGAGTGTTGTTCGAAAGGTGATGTAGTTATGGCAAAAATGTCACGTCCGTATCAAGTACTCAGCCTCACCGCTGTGGCCACTTTCATGGTTTCACTTGACCTCAGCATTGTGGTCGTTGCTCGCGGAAAAATAGAAGAAACGTTCGGCCACAATCAAGCAAATATTTTGGCGTGGGTGTTCTCGGCGTATTCAATTGCATATGCGGCAGGGTTGCTGACTGCAGGTCGCTTTGCCGATGTGTTCGGACGTAAGCGTGCGTTTCTTCGCGGTCTCACTATTTTCAGTATTGGATCGGTGATGTGCGGGATTGCTCCATCGGCATTGTTGCTGGTATTGGCACGAGTCGTTCAGGCAATCGGTGGCGCACAATTGACACCAGCCTCCATCGCATTGGTGTTGCCAGAGTTTCCCGTTGAAAAACGAACACAAGCAATTGCTATTTGGGGATCAGTAGGTGGACTCGCTGCCGCAATTGGACCATCTGCAGGTGGCGTGTTGGTGGATTGGTGGGGTTGGCGGTCACTGTTTTTTGTGAACGTTCCATTCTGTATTTTCACGGTGTTGATGGGTCGCAAGATTCTGCATGAAAGCAAAGACGAAAATGCTCAACGCAAAGTTGATTACCCGAGTGTGTTATTTGGTTTCTCGGGCGTAGCGCTTGTGGTGCTTGCTATTTCTCAAAGTGAAGAGTGGGGATTTGTAGATCTGCGCACGGGGGCTGCATTTACTTTTGGGCTGATCCTCATTGGCGGGTTCGTTCGTCGTTGTCAAAAGGTGGAGAGTCCGCTACTTGATCTTTCGCTGTTCAAACTTCCGTTTGTTGTTGCTTCCAATTTGTCTGGCGTGTTGTTCAGTGTTGGCTTCATTGGCATGTGGTTACTCAACACCACGTGGTTGCAACAGGTGTGGCATTACAGCGTGGTGCGGTCGGGTCTTGCCACATTCCCAGGGCCAGCAATGGCTGCGTTCATTGCCCCTTTTGCTGGCAAATATGCGATGAAACTTGGCCACGCGCGTGTGTTATTTGTGGGGTCGGTAATGCTCAGCTTCGGCACATTGATGCTGGCGCATTTCATGACAACAGAACCGAATTATGTGTCGCATTACCTTCCGTGGATGCTGATCACGGGAATGGGTGTTGGTCTATCAATTTCGACACTGTCTAGTTCGGCGACGGCATTTTTGCCACCATCTGAATTTGCAATGGGATCGGCATTGAACACCACAACTCGTCAAATTGGCACAGCACTTGGTTCGGCGATTGCGTTGACCGTTGCAGCGCCCGCATTCAAACAGATCTACATGCTTGGCATGCGTGCAAAGGAAGCAGCAGCATCCGGTTCTCCATTGAATTGGACCTCAGAAACTGCGAAGCTCGACCTCTCGGCGTATCACACTGCGTGGAATATCAATGGAGTTGTGTATTTGGTTGCCGGAATATTGATGATTTTGATTTATCGCAAGCCAACAAATGCGCAAATGGTGACGGCTGGTTCAAAAGTTACGTTCGAAGATTAAATTCGGCGATTTCCACTACACGTCGTTCATCAATTGAACGATGCGCGGCAACTCCAAGAATTACCGACCATAAGCCATCATTCACCGTTACCTCAGGGCTGCTCTTTGTGCTAACTGCATGAACGAACTTGTCTATTTCTATGTAACTAGCACCGAAGTGTGCACCGGCATAAGCCACATCGCTGCTCATGGTTGCATCGATTTTACGAATTTCACGGCTTGATCGATTGCCAACATAGATATGTCCTGGCCCAGGAATGTGTGCCTCTGCTTTGCCGTGGCTGCCGACAACAGCAATTTCTTGCTCGTTTCTACCAGCTTCAGCAAACATGCTGAGGTCCAACATTGCACGCATGGAGTTTGCAAATTCCACAATCACATATGCGTTATCCAAAATATCTGAGCGCTCGCCGTCGTAGTACTCATCGAGATGGTTTACATCTTGCGAACCACTCGCCATCACGCGCACAGGTCGGGATTGTGCGATCAAGTTCATGAGGTCAAAAAAATGACAACACTTTTCAACAAGTGTTCCGCCTGTATTACGCGAGAATCGATTCCAGTTATTGACTTTTTTCAGGAATGGGAAGCGGTGCTCGCGGATACTGAGCATTTTCACGTCGCCTAGTTCTCCTGAGTTCACTACGTCGACAAGTCGCGCAATTGGCGTCATGTAGCGATATTCGAGTCCGACCCATGTGAGCGCGCTGCGTTGTTGGGCAAGCGCAACGACGTCTTGGCAGTGTTCAACTGTTGTGCACATGGGCTTTTCGACCAATACGGGTGTATTTGTGCGCAAGATGTCGAGTAGCAATTCGTGGTGAGTGAAATTGGGAGACGCAACGATGACTGCGTCTACTTCTCCCGAATTCATTAACTCACGATGATCGCGAAATTCTGCAACCGAGTTGTCTGCACCAAGTGCCTTCCGCGCCCAATTAAGTGGCTCTTCATGTGGGTCTGAAATAGCAGTAACCGTGGCGTTCGGGTTGGCGTTCACATTGCGAATGTGTTCGCATCCCATCATTCCCGTGCCAATCACACCAATGCGCGTCACCATGTCGCCACTTTAGGGCGTCATGGCTCGTAGCCTTGCGCTGTGACTAAGCCGATACAAATGTCGTTTGTTCTTTCGGCAACCAATGTTGATCAGCTGCCAGAATCCAAGGCAGAAATCGCGTTAGTCGGTAGATCGAATGTAGGAAAGTCTGCATTGCTTAATGCGGTGTGTAATCGCAAAAGTTTGGCACGCGTGTCAAATACTCCAGGTCGTACACAGCTGATCAACTTGTTTCAAACACCAACTGGTGGAACCGTGGTCGACTTGCCTGGCTACGGATATGCAGCTGTTTCAGGAAAGCTGAAGCGTGGTTGGGAAAAAATGATTGTTGGCTACCTGAACGAGCGCGAAGAACTCGATCTCATCCTGGTACTGGTTGATGGAATGATTGGCCCAACCGATTTAGACCTCATGATGCTTGAGCAACTGCGAGCAAGCGAAGTCAATTTTCAGATTATTGCTACAAAGCAAGACAAAGTAAAGCCTTCGCAGCGCGATACTCGTAAGCGCGACCTAGCGAAAAATTGTGAAGTAGACCCAAGTGAAGTGGTGTGGACGAGCACGAGTACCAACGAAGGAATCGAAAAGGTTCGTTCAATTATTAACCGCGTCCTGAAATAGATTGCTCGTCGCTCCGTAGGCTGTGGCCATGGAAGTTGAAATGATCGTAGAGATCCCTCAGGGATCACGTAATAAGTACGAAATGAATCACGAGACTGGCGAGATTTGGCTGGACCGCACGTTATTCACTGCAACCCAGTACCCACTTGACTATGGCTTTTTTGCCAACACACTCGGCGAAGATGGCGATCCGCTTGACGCGTTGGTGTGGTTAAGCCAGCCAACCTTTTCTGGATGCCATGTCATGGTGCGACCAGTTGCTGTCTTCTGGATGTCGGATGAAAAAGGTCCTGATGCCAAAGTGTTTTGCGTTGCATCGCACGATCCGCGCTACGCGACATACCAAGACATTGAAGACCTACCGGAGCACTTACTTGATGAAGTAGGTAATTTCTTCGAGGTCTACAAACTGCTCGAGCCAAACAAGGACACCACCGTAAAGGGTTGGGAAGGTCGCGACGCTGCCACTAAGGAAATTCAAGCAGCGCTTGAGCGCTACAAGCACTAACTACGCAGCAGCAACCTTTTGTTTTTTGGGCCGTGGATGCATGGTTGGCTTTGCATCGATATCGCGAAAGAAAACCGCAGCGTAGAGCGAACCAAGAAGTGAGATCAAGATACTTCCCGCGAATGCAAAATGGAAAGCCTTGAGCGTTGCTTCATTGGTTGGAGTAGTCCCACCCGAAAGGTGAATAAGACGCGAGTGGAACAGTGTTGCCAGTACGGCAACACCAATCGCAGCGGATGCTTGGCGCTGAGTGGAGAAGATTGCAGAAGCGCGGCCAGTGTCGGACTTAGCGATGTTGGCATACGTTGCTGCTTGTAGCGGAACGAATGCAAACGCCATGCTGAGGCCGCGCAAGAACATCAGTTCTCGAATGGTCATTTGACTTACTCCGAGTGTGATGAACACAAATGGGATGTTGGATAACGACACGCACAACAAACCAAAGGCAACAAGCCTGCGTGGGCCAACGGTGTGGTACAGCTTGCCCACAAATTGGCTTGCCAAAATCACTCCAACTGCTTGCGGGAAGGTGGTGAGACCAGACTGCAGCGCTGAATAGCCGAGCAATGTTTGTAGAAACTGGGGAAGCAGGAAGAGAAATGCCGCGAATGACGCATACGACAACGTGTTGACTGTGTTGGAGTTACGGAACATGCGGTCGCGGTACAGGCGCAACGTGAGCATTGGCTGGTCGATACGAAGTTCGACGACCACCATCACGATGGTGAGAATTGCTCCAGAAATACCGACAAACAGAACCTCGTTTGACATCCAACCCTTCTCTGGACCAACTGAGAATGCATACAGCATTCCTGCGAGACCGGTTGCAGCTAACAAAAATCCAGCGATGTCAAACTTGCCTGCAGTGGGTTCTTTGCTCTCGCGCAAGTACAGAACACCAAAAATAAATCCAAAGATGCCGATTGGCACGTTCACATAAAAAATCCATCGCCACGACAAGTTGTCGATTAAGAGGCCACCGATGATTGGCCCGAGAGCTGGAGCAATAACGGTTGGAATGATGAGCACTGTTGATGCACGAGCACGTTCTTCCTGTGGGAATGCGCGAAACAACATTGCTGTGCCAACAGGAGTAAGCATTCCGCCGCCGACGCCCTGCAAAATACGGAAGGCGATCAGCTCTCCAATGCTGTGGGCTTGTCCGCACAAAATTGAAGCGGTAGTGAACATGAAGAGAGCGAACAAGAATGTGCGCTTAGTGCCAATGCGGTCACCGATCCATCCCGACGAAGGAATCCAAACGGCGATGGAAAGCAGATAACCAATGACTACCCATTCGATTCCTGCGCCAGTTGCATGAAAGGATTTTTGCAACGTTGGTATTGCGACGTTGACAATGGTGGTGTCCATGATTTCCATGAACAGGCCGAGCACGAAAATAACAGCGACAACCCACTTGTATTCGAAAGGAAGTTTGCGGGTCATCGTGCGTACGTCACTCCGCCATCAACGATGACGGTTGATCCAACGACATAATCGCCGGCACGTGACGCGAGGTAAATAGCAGCACCCGCCATGTCTTCTGGAGTGCCGATACGACCGGCGGGAATTGCTGCAGAAATTTCGTCGCCATGATCGCGCGCAACCTTGTTCATTTCTGAAGCAAATGCACCAGGAGCAATTGCAGTTACTCCGATGTTGTCCTTAATGAGACGAAGCGCCATGCGCTTGGTCATATGAATGAGGCCTGCTTTGCTGGCTGCGTACGGATACGTCTCCATCGGGTTTATGGACACGCCATCGATAGAGGCAATGTTGATGACCTTGGCCAGACGATCTTTCGAAGCGGCTGCGCGAAGTAGTGGCGCAAGCGCTTGCGTAAGAAAGAACGGTGTCTTCATATTCAGGTCAACGGTTTTGTCCCAACCGCTTTCTGGAAACTCGTCAAAATCGGCGCCCCAGGCGGCTCCAGCATTGTTCACCAATATGTCGAGCTTGGGCTCGCGCTTGGCAATTTCGGCCGCAAGAGCAGCGATACCTTCTTGGGTGGAAACATCGCCAGGGATAGAGATGCACTCGCCATACATGGAGAGTTCCTTGGCAGCTGCATCGCACTGAGCCGCCTTGCGAGCCGTGATGTACACACGTGAGCACCCGTGCTCGAGGAACCCCTGAACGATCATTGCGCCAATTCCGCGTGACCCGCCCGTAACGAGGGCCACTTTTCCATTCAAAGAGAAGATGTCTTTCATTTGTTCAAGACTACGATCTTTGAATGCGTAAGAACCCCATGCTGGCAATATTCACAACAGTCTTTATCGACCTTTTGGGATTTGGAATTTTGATTCCAGTATTCCCACTGTTAATTACAGATGGACCGTTTCGTGTGACGCCCGCAGGCTGGTCGTTTACTCAAGGGCTCATCATGCTTGGTTGGCTACAAGCCATTTATCCGTTCTGCATGTTTATTGCCGCTCCGATTTTGGGTCAGTTATCCGACCGCCACGGTCGTCGTCCGGTGCTTGCCTTTTCGATATTTGGTACCGCGGTTGGTTACGTGCTGTTCGCCATAGGCATTAGCACTGCCAACCTGCCGCTGTTGTTCGCCGCCCGCGCGCTTGATGGTTTGACTGGCGGAAACCTAGCTGTGGCACAGGCTGCAATTGGTGACATCAGCACTCACGAAAACCGTGCGAAGAACTTCGGCTTCCTTGGTGCCGCGTTCGGCCTTGGCTTCATAATTGGGCCGTACTTAGGTGGCAAGCTCAGTTCGCCGAGCGTCAGTTTTTACGGCTTGTTCAATACCCCGCATTGGTTTGGTGCAACAACTCCGTTCTGGTTTGCAGCAATTTTGGCATTCGCTAACTGCGCAGGAGTGTTGACCACGTTCCCTGAAACGATCAAAGAAAAATTCCATGGTGGCAAGATCAGGGTTGGACAAGCAGTGAACAACGTGGTGAACGGCTTTAAGTCAGACCGCTTACGCATTGTGCTGCTGTCGAGTTTCTTGTTCAGTGCAGGTTTCACATTCTTCACCACATTCTTCGGTGTGTACTTGCGCAACAAGTTCAGTTTTGACTCATCAAAAATTGGTGACTATTTCGCAATCGTTGGTTTGTGCATCGCGCTGTCGCAAGGGCTCATTGTTGGTCGCGTGGCCAAGAAGCTTGTGGACTTCAAAGTTTTGAGATTCTCCATGTTCGGAACTGGCGCGATGATGCTTGTTTACTTTCTTACACCGACAACAAGTTCGGCGTATTTGTACATGGTCATTCCGTTCTTCGCGACGTTTAACGGACTGTGCATGGCAAACACTTCGAGTCTGATTAGTCGTTCTGCAGAAATGGGCAGACAAGGTGAAGCAATGGGAATTTACGCCAGCGTGACAAGCCTTTCGCAGGTTCCTGCCGCTGTATTAGTCGGGTACATCACCACATCAATTACGTCGAGCCAGCCGCTCATCGTTGCAGCTGTGTGCATTGGTCTTGCAGGACTTTCGTTCTTGTTGCTGTTCCGACCGAAGTATGTGTCGGGCGTAGTTGGTGCTGTTGATGGAATGCCGGTGCACTGATGCCAAGCAACTTTGCATTGAAATCCATGAATGGAATACACCGCTTAATTCTTGGCGTTACACGCGGCAAAGCAGGTTGGACGGCTGGCAACATGCCGGTTCTCGAACTGACCACTGTTGGCCGTAAGAGCGGTAAACCTCGCAGTTGTATGTTGACTTCACCAATACAGGAAGGCGATTCAATCGTGATCGTTGCTTCACGTGGCGGAGACGATTTTCACCCAGCGTGGTATTTAAATTTGGTCGATAATCCACAGGTGCAGGTGCGCTACAAAGGTGGCCCTACCAAAATGATGACCGCGCGCACCGCAAACGCTGAAGAACGCGCACGCATGTGGTCTGTTGTGGAAAAGCAGTACAAGGGATATGCCGGGTATCAGCAACGAACTGACCGCGAAATCCCGCTGGTCATCCTCAACTAAGACCCTGTTATTCGCGAGGGGTAGCGTGGGGGTATGCCAGCACCCGGAATGTATTCAGGAATTACCACTGACGATGCAATGAACCTGGCCATGTCGGCCAAAGCAGTTCCGTTGTATAACGCGGTAAAGGAATTTATTGCAAACGAAGTTGAACCAGTGACCGAAAAGTATTTCGCACTTGGCGAAGGCCGGCCAGATCGCTGGCAATACGGCGAAGGTCAGCTCGAGTTGTTGGATGAATTGAAGCGCAAAGCACGAGCAAAGGGTTTGTGGAACTTCTTCTTGCCAAACTCTGAAACCGGAGAAGGGCTTTCAAACCTGGACTACGCATACATCGCTGTTGAACTTGGCAAGAACCCCATTGCTTCTGAATCAATGAACTGCAGTGCACCAGACACGGGCAACATGGAAGTGTTGGAGCGAGTTGGTACGCCAGAACAAAAAGAGAAGTGGCTGAAGCCTCTGCTTGCTGGAGAAATTCGTTCGGCATATGCAATGACCGAGCCAGACGTGGCATCGTCAGACGCAAAGAACTTGGAATGCCGCGCTGAACTTGATGGTGATGAGTGGCTCATCAACGGCGAGAAGTACTACATCTCTGGAGCTGGTGACCCGCGTTGCAAGATCATGATTTGCATGTTGCTCACAAGCCCTGATGCGCCGCCGCACAAGCGTCACTCGCAAATTCTGGTGCCAATGGATACACCTGGCGTAAAAATACTTGGCCCAATGGAAGTGTTTGGCGAAGACGATGCACCTCATGGTCACATGCACTTGCGTTTTACCGATGTTCGTGTGCCGGCATCAAACATGTTGCTAGGCGAAGGTCGCGGATTCGAGATTTCGCAGGTTCGTTTAGGACCAGGTCGTATTCACCACTGCATGCGTTCAATTGGTGCAGGCGAGCGCGCACTGGAGTTGATGATTCGTCGTGGGCTTTCACGCGAAGCATTCGGTAAGCCAATTGCGCGTTTGGGTAAGAACACAGAGACCATTGCGAAAGCACGTATTGAAATTGAAGCGATGCGCCTGATGGTATTGCGCGCTGCGAAGGCCATGGACACCATGGGCAACGCAGAAGCCCGTGTGTGGGTGAGTGCCGTGAAGGCCATGGTTCCTGAACGAGTGTGCAAAATTATTGACGAAGCCATTCAGGTGTTTGGTGCAACGGGTATTTCGCAGTGGACTCCACTTGCTCGTCTGTATGCAGGTCAGCGCACATTGCGTTTGGCAGACGGCCCAGACGAAGTGCACTGGCACGTTGTGGGTCGCGCCGAAATTAACCGTTACGAAGACGACAAGTCCCCAGTAACCACATACGAGCGACAGGGTGGAATGTTCTCGGGCCCAGCCTGATTAGGCAGTAGCAAAAGCTGGCTTTTGTAGCCATTTCTTGCCAACAAGGAAGCAACCGAGTGCAACGAGTATTGCCATGGCAATTCCCGTTGCGGTGAACGCAAACTTTTGTCCGAAATGTTCGTACATAGTTCCAGCAAACATGGCTGCAACACCACCGGTAAGTGTTTGCATGCCGCCAAGCAAACCAGATGCACCAGCTTGACGTTCAGGTGGAGTTGCTTGGGCAACGGCAACCCCAATTCCGGTAACCGTGAGCGAATCGACCATGGATTGGGTGAGCCCAACACCAAGCATGAAATACGGCATTGTCATGAATCCATATGAAGTCATATACAACGACCCAAGCGCTAGTCCGAATGCACTGACTCGAAGCGGTCCATGCTTCTGGGCAATTTTGCCGCCGAGTGTGCCAAAGAAGATCCATGGCAAACCGAATAATGCAACACCAGCATTTCCTACCCAGTGTGGGGCCTTTAAGTCATCCATAATGATCACCCACAGCGAGTCGTACACGCCGATCATGACGAACAACGCCAGCCCAACAAGAATCGAACCTAGTACGGCGCGATTTTTTAACAAGTCAATTGCGAAACGTTCTTCGGTGCGATCTTCAATTGCGGTCTCGGTAATGCTGAGTCGAGCGATGATGACTCCCGTAATGGCGATGAGCACTGCAATGAGAATGAACGGTGCAGCAAGGTTGATGGAATCAACGGTGAGTGCGGCAATGACTGGACCAAGTGCGAATCCGCCAACTTCGATGGAAACGCCTCTTCCTAGGTTGCCGCCCATATTTTCTGGGTCGCTCACAATAACGATTCGTTTAATTGCGGGAATGGCGATTCCTGCGCCAACGCCCATGATGAAACGGCCAAGTAAAAACGCCGGAAGCGAAGACCCAAAAGCCATCAGTAATGCGCCAACCGCGTTAGCCGCCATGCCAAGCGTCATGAGCTTGCGTGCATGGCCCCTGTCGGCGTATGGCGCGATTGTGAGCTGGGCAATAAACGAAGTGAAAAAGCCAACGGCAATAATCATGCTGAGGCCGGCTTCTTGAATGCCGTATGCGGCTCGCCAGTCATCGAGCATGGTGAACATGACGCCGTATCCTGCGGCCAAGACGCCCATAGCAATTTGAAGCGTGAGTATTAATCGCTTCGTATGCACTGTGCCACATTAGTGAACGCAGGCATGGCATAAGTGGCGACTGCATCTGAATCGCCGTAGTCTGAGAAGCATGGATGTCGCTGTAGTCGACTACACATCGCCAGATGCACCGAAGCAATTCACCAATTCGCTTCGCGAAACGGGCTTTGCTGTGCTGATTAATCACCCAATCCCCTACGACGTTGTCTTACGTTTACAAAACGAGTGGCACGACTTTTTTCGTTCAGAACGCAAATGGAATTATTTGCCGAGTGAAACCGAACAAGATGGTTACCGGCCACTTGAAGAAGCAGAAACCGCAGTTGGTGCTGAGGTGAAAGATATTAAGGAGTATTACCACTGGTATCCGTGGGGTCGGCAACCAGAACACGAGTCGGCAAGTGCGGCAGCGGTGTATCAAGCAGGTTGGTCACTTGCGGCAGAATTACTGACGTGGGTTGAAGCAAATACTCCAGAAGAAATCTCAAAAAACTTTTCGATGCCGCTTTCGCAAATGATTGAGGGCACGCGACGAACGTTGCTACGAATTTTGCATTACCCACCATTGCGTGGCGACGAACCAGCAGATGCGGTGCGTGCTGCTGCTCACGAAGACATCAACATGATTACGGTGTTACCAGCTTCGAATGAACCGGGATTACAAGTGCTTGACTTGCACGGGAATTGGCACGATGTGCCGTGCGATCCGGGCAGCGTGGCGATTAATGCCGGCGACATGCTGGATTACGTGACCAATGGGTATTACCCAAGCACAACGCATCGAGTAAATAACCCTGTTGGTGAAGCAGCCAAGCGTTCGCGCATTTCAACCCCGTTGTTCTTGCATCCAGCCGACGACGTGTTGATTGCCGAAAATAAAACAGCCTTTGAGTTCCTGCGCGACCGGATTAAGCAGATTTCTGGCGTTGAATTAACGAAGTAGCTGCATTGCTTTTTGCTATCTGCAGGGCCGCCCACATAAAGAGGAATTGAAACGGGAGTCGGACCCACGACACCACTTGCTCTGCTGTTGTGCGGTTGCGCCAGTCCCACACCATGTAGATGTTGGCGGGGTACACGGCAATAAACAGGGCGAATGCAGCCCATCCACCGAGACGGCGATATTTGGGACTGAGCACGGCACAACCGATCGCGATTTCAGCAAGACCGCTGATGTAAGTCCAGAAGCGTTCGCTTGGTGGAAGCCATGGGGGGACAATGGCATCAAAAAAGTTTGGGTTTGCGAAATGGGTAATTCCAGCGAGCAGCACAAATATGCCGATTGGTAGCCAGAGTTTGTTTTTTACTGATCCAAGATTCATATCAGTACCTTCGCACATGTATTCGCTGCGTGCGAGGTATTCCACGCTTGCACAGATGTTTCTGGGACAATGGAACAACGCATTGAGGAGGCGCTTTGACCGACAGTATTGATGTCAAAACCAATTGGCTCGACCCACAAACACTGACCGATGTGCGCGGCCAGGTGCCTCTGGTCTATGTCGATGCGGTGCCCGTGCGGGTAAATGACATGGGTGAAGTAACCCATGTAGGCATGCTGCTGCGACAAGCCCCAGATGGCTCAATTAGCCGCACCGTGGTGTCTGGCCGAGTTTTGCTGGGCGAACGTATTCGCGAGGCATTGCTTCGACACCTCGAAAAAGACCTCGGGCCTCTCGCGTTGCCGCGAGTGCCTCTCGAGCCAGCCCCGTTCACCGTCGTTGAATACTTTCCCGATCCAAGTATCAGCGGCTTTCATGACCCGCGGCACCATGCGGTGAGTTTGGCTTACGTTGTTCCCGTTTCGGGAGACTGTCAGCCAACACAACAGGCATTAGACCTTGGATGGTTCACTCCCACCCAAGCGACTTCAGAGCAAATGGTCAAGGAAATGACGAGTGGACACGACCGCTTAGTGCGACTTGCTTTGGCTTCTGTCGGGCAGCTTCCGTAAGCATAAAACCCTTTTATTTATAGGGTTTTATGACGCTTTTTGACTACCCTCGAACTGCCAATTCGCTTACTTGGAGCGGGTGAATGCACGGTGATGTGCTCATTTAATTCAACAGTGATGCCGTCATCATCGATATTAAGTGGATCACTTGATGCTTCGAAAACTACCGCAGCTTCTTCTTTTGGTTTTCGGCCAAGCAACTTGTCGAACACCACCATTCCACCTGCCAACATCGCGCCAACAGTTCCATATCGTTGCGCTGCTCGTCGAACGAGTGGATCTTGTGAGTCGTCGTGAATGTCATTCATGGGGTGATCCCTCAAACTACTTGGTGAGGTGAATAATCTTTTCTCATGCTTGAAGGTAACTCGGTCTATCGCACCGCAGTTGCTCTTCGCACCGCTTTAATCGGCAAACAAACATTGGCATTTGACGCACTCGGTTGCGACGGAATTCGGCCAGTCCTTGGCCACACCATTGAAGAAGTTCGCACGTTTGGGAAGAACATTGAAATTGTGTGGGATGACGGCGTGGTATTGCATTCCACATTTCGCATTTCCGGATCGTGGCACTTGTATCGCCGCGGTGAACAGTGGTCGAAGCCACGTGATCGTGCGCAAGTGGTAATCGCGGTTTCAGATTGGATTGCTGTGTGCTTTGGTGCTGTTGGTTTGGAAACGTTTCGCGACTTTGATCCACGTAGGCATCCAATTCTTGGAAAAATCGGACCAGATTTGTGTCACCATGATGTTGATATTGAAGAGTGCGTTGATCGCATGATGCAATACGAAGACAGGGACGCAACTATTTCTGAGGTGCTTTTAGATCAACGTGTAGTGTCAGGAATCGGCAACGTGTTTCGTTGTGAAATTATGTGGGCATGCGAAGTGCACCCATGGGCGCGCATTGGTGAAATGAAGCGAGCAGAGTGTAGAGAGTTGCTTTTGCTCGCCCAAGAATCACTCCTGTCCCACATGCACTATGAGGCGAAAAATGCCGATTCACCCAATGAAATGGCCGTATATGGGCGCCAAGGTAAAGCGTGTCAGCGGTGCGACGATCTTATTCGTGTTGCACATCACGGCGAGGCAAACCGGGTGTTGTATTGGTGCCCAGGTTGCCAAACCGGACATCAGCCGCTGGTCAGTCCAAACTTCACACCGTTGTCCATTGATCGCACGCCAGCTTTTGGCGATTCTCACCCTGGATCACAAATTTTGATGAATGAGTTCGCCACCATGCGCGGTGACGGACAAGATTCCTTTAACTAACTATTCGTTAGTTGTCGCAACGCGACCCATAATGCGGTCGACTTTAATAATGATTGCCACTCGGTTGTCGCGCTCTTTTGGTTGACGGTAACGCTGTGCATAACGCACGCACGCTTCGTTAACTTCTGCGTTGTCGTTATCGCGCGTTGCAAGTCGTACTGATCCTTCAAGCGTGAGCCAGCGACCGCCATCAACTTGTGACACCACTGCACGTCCGCCACGTTCAGCATGTTTTGCTTTTTGCGATGGTGCAAATGTAATGACGCGCACAACATGTTTCTCTTCGTCGTAGGTGAAACCAACTGGCACTACGTGGGGCGAACCATCAGAACGCAGAGTGGTGAGCGTTGCCAAATGCCGTTCCCGCAGGAACTCCAACATTTCCGGCGTGAGGTCTAGTGGGGTCATTACGACGTGGTGATTGCCGCAAGCAGGTTCACACGAGTTGCTCGCCAGGCTGGGTACACGGCGGCGAGCACTCCAATGACGAAGGCCAAGATCAGAATGAACACTGTTGACCCAACGGGAACAGAGAAAGACGACAGCCCCTGGTCACGCAACGCATAAACGACGACCCAGCCAAGCCCAACACCCAGCACGATGCCAACCACAGCGCCAATGAGAGATGTAATCACACTTTCCCAGCGAACAGTGGTGCGAACTTGGCTCTTCGTCATGCCCACTGCGCGCAACAGACCGATTTCCCGCTGACGCTCGAATACCGAGAGGAGCAGCGTGATGATGATTCCGACCACAGCGATGATGACTGACAAGAAAAGCAGACCGTAGATAAGGCCAAGAAGTTGGTTGATCTTTCCGGACTGAGAGTCAATGTATTCGCGTTTGGAGAGCAAGGTTCCTTGCCCGTACTTATCGACGGCAGCTTGAAGTTTGGCACGCGCATCCGCGTTACTCACGCCAGGTTTCATTTTTATATACACGCCAAGGTCAAAGGTGATGACCGTTGAATCTTTTACAAGATCTTTGCTGACGGTGTACTTTCCGGCGAGTGAGTCGTATTGATAGATACCTGCAATGGAGAGTGTTTTTACTTGCGCATCTGCAAGGGTGACCTGAATGATGTCGCCAAGTTTTGTGGCGTGATTGTCCGCATATTTCTGTGAGACAAAAATGGTGTCGGCAGTGAGGTCTGCGTATGTTCCTGATGTAAGTCCAATGTCGAATACGCCTTCGGCGGTTACAGGATTAATAGTGGTGAGGTACTGCCCCTTGCCATCTATTTTTACTGTGAGCAGACCAATTCCGGTTGCGCGCTCCACTTGAGGAATTGCATTGATGTCATCAGCAAGTGAAGGACTTAGTCCACCGAAGCCGCGTGCGGAGGTGCTGATTGCGTAATCGCCTTTAAATTGTTGGGTAAAGACACCATCAATCTGAGAGCTAATACTTGCTGCAAGGGCTGCGACGGCAGTTACGAGCGCGACCCCAATGAGCACCGGAGCAGCCGTACGTGAAGTGCGTTTCGGATTGCGTGCGCTGTTCTGGCGAGCCATGGTTCCTGTTACTCCGCGCAATTTTTCTGCGGGCTTGCCCAATAACAACGCAACTGGGCGCGCAATTACCGGACCTAGTGTGATGGTGCCAGAGAAGAAGAAGAGAATTCCAAAACCAAGCCACGTTTTACTTGCGCCGTTGGTGACAGTAACGATTGAAGCAATTCCAAGCGCAATAAGCGCAAGTCCGAATATTGTGCGGCGTCGGGTGAGCGCAACTACTTCTATTGCTGTTTCACGCATTGCGGCAAGTGGAGGCACTCTGCCTGCGCGGCGGGCTGGCAGCCATGCGGAGGCAACAGTGACAATGAGGCCAACGATGATGGTGTTGACGATTGCTGAACGGGGAACCACAAGCCCGCCACTTGGGAGGTCAATGTTGGCTGCTTTCAGCAATGCGCTCAGCGCTTTTGACAGCCCAATTCCAGCGATCAATCCAACTGTTGAACCAAACAGACCGACAACAACCGATTCGATCAACATTGCACGCGTTACTTGCTTCTTGGATGCGCCGATTGCCCGGAGAAGCGCATTTTCTCGCTGCCGTTGTGCAGCACTGATGGAGAAGACGTTGTAGATCACGAAGCAACCCACACCGAGTGCGATGTAACTAAACACCGAGAGCAAAATGCCAAAGAAACTGAGGGCAGTTCCAATTTGGTCTTGAGTTTCTTTGGTGATCTGCGCACCTGTCAGCGTTTCCGTTTTGTACGTGCTTGGGATGGCGGTATTGATGGCCTTTGCCAGTTCGGTATCTGAAAGAGAACCATCACCGGAAACCAAAATGTCATCAACGAATCCAGGTTTCGCGAGAAATTCTTGGGCTGTTGCAAGATCAAAGAGCGCAAAGGTTGCTCCGCCTGGTGAGCGGACATTTCCGTATGAAGCAATTCCCACCAAAGAGAATTCGCGACTGCCGGATTGAGCAACAACCTTGACCGTGTCGCCGAGCACGAACTTTCCCGTTTTTGCCGACGCCTCATCGAGAACAACTTCTGTTGGTCCAGCGGCGAAGCGACCTTGACTAATGGTCCACAATGCGCCTTTAAATTTTTGGCCGACACTGCCAAATGTTGGCGGTCCGTTGCCCTCAGCCCCGAGTGGCTTTCCATCTTTGCCAATAATTCGAGCGAATGCCTGAATGTCAGCTTGCACATCGGCAACTCCGGGAACTTGCTTAACCACATCAACAAGTTCGACAGGAATGCGCTGACGTTCTTGTTGACCGAAATCGGCTTCAATAACTTGCGTCGATCGAACGTAGGAATCGACATTGCGAAACACATCGCTAAACAAATTGTTGAATGTTTGATTCAGCGTGGCGGAAAATACGGCGGTTCCCGAAAGGAATGCGGTGCCCAAAATAACTGCGAGGGAAGTAAGAACCAGGCGAGCCTTACGGCCAAAGATGCCTTTAAGAGCGATGCGCCACATGGTTTAGTGGCCTAATTTCTTCATGTAATCAAGCACGAGTTCTGGTGTTGGTTCAAGCAATTCACCAGCAATTTTTCCGTCCTTGAGAAACACGATGCGATCAGCGAAACTTGCAGACACGGGATCATGGGTCACCATCACGATTGTTTGTCCTAATTCATCAACAGCTTTACGCATGAACGAAAGAATTTCGTTTCCGGTTGTTGAGTCGAGGTTTCCTGTTGGTTCGTCAGCGAAAATAATTGCTGGTTCGCTGGCAAGTGCGCGGGCAACTGCAACGCGCTGTTGCTGTCCGCCTGAAAGCTCGCTTGGACGGTGAGTCAAACGGTCCTGCAAATGAACGGTATTTATTACTTTCTGGATCCATTCTTCGTTCCCCTTGTTGTTGCCAAGCAGCAGAGGCAGACGAATGTTTTCATCTGCTGTCAGTGTTGGAACCAAGTTGAACGACTGAAATACAAAGCCAATTTTGTCTCTGCGAAGTTTGGTGAGTTCCTTGTCTTTCAAACTTGCGATATCGATATCGGCAATAGTGACTGAACCCTCGGTCATTTCATCGAGACCAGCCATGCAATGCATGAGGGTGGACTTGCCAGAGCCGCTTGGCCCCATGATGGCGGTGAATTTGCCTGTTTCGAATTGCACCGACACATTGTCAAGTGCTCGTACTTCGCTGTCTCCGTGCCCGTAAATTTTGGAAACGTTGGAAGCAGTCGCGGCTGAGGGATTGTTCATACCCCTCAGCCTACGACCCAATAAATGTGGACGTTATGTCGCTCTACTTCGGCTGTGGGAGGACGCGAAGGTATGGCTTCACGGTCTTCCAGCCACCAGGAAAGAGTGTCTTTGCCTCTTCGTCGGTTACGGCTGCACCGATGATGACGTCGTTGCCATCTTTCCAGTTTGCAGGTGTTGCCACTTTGAATTTCGCGGTGAGTTGCAATGAGTCAATAACACGAAGCACTTCGTCAAAGTTGCGGCCAGTTGAAGCTGGGTAAGTAATGGAAAGCTTTACCTTCTTGTCTGGTCCGATAACGAACACGCTGCGAACAGTCAAAGTGTCGTTCGCATTTGGATGAATCATGTCGTACAGGTTGGATACATTGCGATCTGAGTCGCCGATCATGGGGAAGTTCACCGGAGTTCCCTGAGTTTCACCAATGTCACTTTCCCACTTTTCGTGTGATTCAACGCTGTCAACTGAAAGTCCGATGACTTTCACATTGCGCTTGTCGAACTCTGGTTTGATCTTGGCTACATAACCAAGTTCGGTGGTGCAGACCGGTGTGAAGTCTTTCGGGTGACTAAACAGCACTCCCCATGAATCGCCCAACCATTCATGAAACTTGATTTCACCTTGGGTGGTTTGTGCAGTGAAGTCAGGGGCGACATCGCCAAGACGTACGGACATGTTGATCTCCTTGTAGAACGTGGAGCCGTCACGATATCTGAATCCCGACTAATTCTGTCAACTATTGCTTAAATCCACTCCGTACGCGGTTTTGAAGGCATCGAAGTAGTCCGAATCGTTCTCTGAGGCGGCCATAGTGACCCAGTCTTTGTCCGACTGCGCAGCGCGGCCTGCGACGATTTCTGGGCCTGCCCACGAGCACGCGTAACGCAGTTGTGGTGTGTCAGTGGTGATGGCGTGATGAATGAGCGCGCCAACTTCTTCCGCGGGAGTGGCGTTGGTAATTCCTGCGGCGTAAAACGCAAACATACGGCGATAGTGCGCATCGTATGCACCGCTTTGATTTGGTGCATCGATATTTTTCGCAAAGATAGATGATTTGGTGACACCAGGTTCAATAATCACCACACGAATACCAAACGGCGCAACTTCTTGTGCCAGTTCTTCGCTGACACCTTCGAACGCCCACTTGGATGCAACGTATGGGGCTTGCGCAATAGCTGCAAATTTGCCAACAACTGACGTGATGTTCACGATGGTTCCGCTGTTGCGTTCGCGCATGTTCGGCAACACTTGTTGAGTGCAACGAATGGCGCCAACCACGTTCACGTTGAA
>JBAXBR010000019.1:0-23419 GCA_037141855.1 Actinomycetota bacterium
CTGGATGAAACCATCAAGCGTTTCGGAAAACTTGACATCTTGATTAACAATGCGGGCTGGACTTCACTCGTTGCACATCACGACCTTGAAGCACTCACGGACGAGATTTTTCAGAAGACCTTTGCAGTAAATGTGTGGGGCACGTGGGCACTCACAAAAGCGGCAATGCCACTGCTGAAGAAAAGCGACGACGGCAACGTAGTCACCATCACATCAATTGCCGGAGTTCGCCCAGTTGGCAGTTCAATCGCCTATTCAATGTCAAAGGCTGCGTTGAACCATATGACATTGCTGCTTGCCAAGAGCTGCGGTCCTGTTCGCGTGAACGCAGTTGCACCTGGCCTGGTTGAGACACCGTGGACCAAGGATTGGAATGACCAGCACGCTGGTGTTCGCGCAATGGCACCACTTGGCCGCTCGGCAACGCCCGAGGATTGCGTGGAAGCAACGCTTGGACTATTGCGCACCAAGTACGCGACTGGTCAGGTGTTTGTTGTTGACGGTGGCTTAACGCAACGAATGTAACTTGTTATTGCGTTCGGTCTGCAAATTCTTTAATTGATGCCATTCCGTACAACAGTGCACCCGTAGCCACCACAAAAAAGATGACGCCACCAAAACCAAACAGTGCTGCTTGAGACATGATCTATTTATCCTTCGAACCGGCAAGCATGAATGCTCCCAATCCCAAAATTGATGGGACCCAAACGCCAACATAAATGCCGTTTAGTCGGTCCGTTATTTCAGTTCCGTTGAAATACAGAAATACACTCATCGCTAGACTGGCCGCAGCCGCCAAAAGTGTTGTGGCTTGCAGGATTTTCTTTGGTGTCATACGAATAGTGTTTCACAACTTGTGGTTGAAACTGCGTCATGCCTGTTCTCAAAACTGAACTCCTGTAACGAAACTGTAATATTGCTTGGCTTGGCATGTTCTCAAAAATAAGTCAGAATTTAGGTGGCTAGTCATAAAGGCCGTCGGCTTTTAGGCCAAACGAAAGGCTAGGAATCAATGAACGAAGCAACAGGACTCCTTGTGAGCAATCACAACCTGGTGTACAACGCGCTGTCATTTGCAACTGCAACATTGGGAATTTCATTCGTGTTTTTCTTGGTGTCGCGCAGTCGAGTGTCAGTAAATTACCGCAGTGCGGTAACCATGTCAGCAATGATTTGCGGCGTTGCTGCTTATCACTACTGGAGAATGTTCACCAATTTCGCTGGTGGCAGTTGGAATGACGGCTACCGCTACGCAGACTGGCTACTCACCGTGCCATTGCTCGTTGCAGAGCTTGTAGTGGTGTCTGGCGCAACCAAAGAAGCAGCAAAGAAAGTGACACCAAGACTGGTGATCGCAGCATTGCTGATGATTGCTACCGGTTACCCGGGAGAAGTTGCGGCTCATGGAAGCAACGCCCGTTGGACGTGGTTCATCATTTCCTTCTTCTTTATGCTCTACGTGTTGTACGAATTGTTCGCAGGAACAATTGGCAAAACGCTCAAGTCACAAAGTGGAGAAATTGGCAAGAAACTCAACAACCTGCGCTACATCCTTGTAGCCACCTGGGTTGTGTATCCAATTTTCTATCTACTTGGCGACGAGACAACCTTTATTGCGAAGATTTTCAATCTTTCAGCAGCTCAATCAGGAACTGTGATTCAAGTTGGTTATTCAATCTCGGACATCCTTGCAAAGGCTGGCTACGGATTGCTCATCCTTGGAATTGCAACTGCTCGTTCGGATGCAGAGGGTTACCGCGCTGCATAGCACGAAGTTATTGTAAAAAAGCCCCGACTTCGGTCGGGGCTTTTTTATTTGTATCGCTAGATCTCGCGTAGTGCGCGGCGTAACAAGTCGAGCGCACTAATCACACTGAGTTGACGCATGGTGTCGCGATTGCCCGGCAACTGCAGCATTGCCGACTGAGTTGAGCCATCGGGCAATACCAAGCCAACGCACAGTGTTCCTGGCTTCAATCCTTCTTGGTCAGCAGGTCCAGCAACACCAGTAAGAGCGAGCCCAACACTTGCACCAAGCACACGCTGAGCGCCCTTGGCCATTTCGATTGCTGCTGATTCACTGACCACTGGACCGTTCGTTACGCCAAGCACATCAAACTTCACTTCGCTGGCGTACGACACCACACAGCCGCGCAATACATCGCTGGAACCCGCAATGTTGGTGAGTCGACCGGATACCAACCCACCCGTTACCGATTCGGCAAGTCCAAGGGTCAGTCCACAATCACGCATCATGTTGAGCACCACCGATTCCATAGTGTCAGTGTCGATGCCGAACACAATGTCGCCAATGGCGTGACGCACCAAGGCGTCCCACTCATTGAGCAACGTGGTCACTTCAGTAGTTGTTGTTGCCTTTGCGGTAAGGCGTACCTTGATGCCCTCCCACCCGCTTGCCAAAAATGCCAGCGTAGGATTACCCGCCTTTTCGAGTTCGTCAATCACGTCGAACAAGCGCTCGTTCAGGCCACTTTCGCTTTCGCCCCACGTGCGCAATGTTCTGCTGGCAATGACCGAAGCCGAGCCGGATCGCTTCAACAAATCGGGAAGAATTGCGCGTTCAAACATTTCGTACAGTTCGTACGGCACGCCGGGTACGGCATAAATAACTTTGTCACCAACTGGGCACACCAACCCAGGAGCCGTTCCACGACGTTGCTCAATAATGCTGGCGCCCTTCGGCACCATTGCTTGGCGCATATTGATTTCTGGCATACGACGATTACGCGAGGCAAACATTTCGGAAATGACCATGCCGACTTCGTCATTGAACTCCAGTTCAACTCCCATGATTTCGGCAATTGCTTCACGCGTAATGTCGTCATGAGTTGGTCCAAGACCACCACAAATGATTACTGCATCGGCATCAGCAAGCGTTGAGCGAATAGCTTTCACCATTCGACCCAAGTTGTCGCCCACTTTTACCTGCAAGCACGAATCAATTCCGGCTGCCGATAGCTGCTCGCCCAACCACGACGAGTTGGTGTCGACAATTTGACCTAGCAATAATTCGGTACCAATGGCAACAACATCGCAACGCATGACTTAAGCCTGCTTGCGAGCTTTTACGGCAACCGAGGCGTACTGCAGCCCGCTGTACAACGTAAGCGCAGTGGCGATGACGAGTGAACCTTTAGCTAAGTAGTTGTAATGAGCAGCACTCCACGGGAGCACCGCAAAACCAACAGAAACTTGCTGAGCAAATGTCTTGAACTTCGCAGCTTTGCTTGCAGGAACGCTGACGCCTTTGGCGCCTGCAAACACGCGATACAAACTGATGGCAATTTCACGAGTGGCGATAACGCCAACCAACCATGGGCTAAACATTCCGCGATCAACCAATACAAACATTGCGCCAAGCACACACACTTTGTCGGCAAGTGGGTCGAGGAATGCGCCACTGCGCGTTACGCCGTGTTTACGCGCGAGCCGACCATCAATAAGGTCGCTCAAACACAACAAGAACCACAGCCCCGTAGCCACCCATGAGCCCACGTTGTCGTTTGGAATAAGCGCAAACATCAGTGGCGACACCAATAGACGGCTGACTGTAACCGCGTTTGCCCAGGTACGAATTGCGCTTGGGTCAGTGGCCATAGTTTCTATTCTTCCCCATCGAAGGCGTCAGTATTTGCACCTTCAGCCAAGAGATCCGGTCCCATCGCATCAGCAATAGTCACGTCGTAGAACTTGCCCACTTCAAGGGTGTCGCTCACGTGCACTACTCCGTCGATTGATGGTGCCTCGCGATGTGTCCGGCCGATGCCCATTTCGTCGACCAGTACATTCACGGTTTCGCCAATGAGATCATCGCGTCGCGATGCCGTAATGGCGTCTTGCATCTCGCGTAGTTCGGCGATGCGCTCATTCATCAGCGACTGATCCACGTGGTCTGGCTGCGTCATGGCGTGAGTTCCCTCTTCAGGGCTAAAGGTAAAGAATCCGCACCAATCCAGTTGTGCTTCTTCAACGAAACGCAACAGCTGGTCGTGATCTTCTTCGGTCTCACCTGGGTAGCCAACAATGAAGTTGCTACGGAAAGCAGCTTGAGGGCTGAGCGCACGAATGTCTTCAATTCGCTTCAGGAAACGCTCGCCATCGCCCCAGCGACGCATGCGTCGCAAGTGTGGCTTGCTTACGTGTTGTAGCGAAAGGTCGAAATACGGAACGTTGGTTTCCAACATTGCGTGAATCAGCTCATCGGTGAGATCGCTTGGGTAGAGATACAACAACCGTGTGCGCGCCACGCGCTTTGCCACGGCCTGCACCAACGGAACGATTGACCCTGCACCAAGTTCGCTTGGTCGGTCTTTTCCGTAACTTGCAAGGTCTTGGGCAATAAGCACAATTTCTTGCACTTCCAATTCGTCTACCTCGCGTAAAATTTGTTCAATGTCACGACTGCGTTGTGGCCCACGGAACGATGGAATTGCACAGAACCCGCAGTTGCGGTCGCAGCCTTCAGCGATTTTCACGTACGCCCAAGGTGCTGTCGACTTTGGTCGCGGCAAGTTCAATAAATCGAATGACGGAATCGGTGCACTCGACACCGCAATTGGCTTCTTGCCAAACTGCACGGGCACTCCGAAACCAGCAACTTGGTCAACTTCTGGCAACGCATCGGCAAGTTCTTGGCCATAGCGCTCGGCCATGCACCCAGTCACCACAATGCGGGCACCTTTTTTACGTTGAGATTCAAGGGCAAGCACAGTATCGATGCTTTCCTTACGTGCGTCTTCAATGAACGCACACGTATTCACCACTACAACGTCGGCAAGTGATGGGTCGTCGGTAGCAATTAATCCATCGGCGAGCAGCGTGCCCATGATTTTGTCGGAATCGACATCATTCTTTGGACAGCCCAACGTCTCGATGTAAAAACGTTGCTGCACAGTAAAACAGCCTACCTGTCTGCACTGTTTAGTAGTTGAGTTTCAATCCCTTGTACGGCCACGGCATAGATATCAATCGACCCGTACCCGACAGCGTGATGTATGCAGTCTTGAAATCTGGGCCGCCGAAACAAATATTTGTGGTCAGCGGATCACCTGTGATTATTTGCTCAAGCACTTCACCCTTTGGCGAAATGACGGTGATTCCAGCAGTCTGTAGCCCGATCGTTGCTACGCACACGTTGCCGTCGCCATCAACTGCGAGCGAATCAAACAACTGCACACCGGGCAGTCCGCACAGGCATACCGAGGGATCAATCGCGCTGAATGGTGCTGTCTCGCCTGGCGCAGTGATAGCTAACTGAAATACACGACCCGTGTGAGTTTCTGCCCAGTACAGCGTGTTGCCATCTGGCGATAGGCCAATTCCGTTTGGCGAATCGGTTGGAAACACCACTTCCTTAATCATGGAGCCATCAATCTTTGCGTAGTAGATGCCGCTCAGGTCGGCATGACGGCCGTGACGAATACCATGATCGGTAAACCACATTCCGCCATGCGCGTCAAACACAATGTCGTTTGGTCCGCGTAATTTGTTGCCGTTGCACTCGGTGTACAGGTCTTTCAGTTCACCTGTTTTCATGTCAAGGCGCTGAATGCGTCCGCCGATGTAGTCGGCTTCAACCATCGGTCCCGGAAATGTGAGGCCAAGAAAATCAACTTCGCTAAATGATCCACCGTTATTGCACACGTACAACCCACCATCTGGTCCGATTGCAATTCCGTTCGGGCCACCTGGCACTTCCGCAATTGTTTCTTTCGTGCCATCTGGCTTCACTCGCGTAATTTTTTTGCCAAACATTTCCACCACGATCACGCTGCCATCAGGCATCGCAATCGGACCTTCAGGAAAACGGAGACCAGATGCAACTTCGGTAAATTCAGCCATGGCCAAACATTACGCCCTTTCCGCAGGGCTCAAAAAATGCTGTCAGCTGGCTTGCTGGAGTTGTTCAAGTTCTTCAACAGTCATCAGCACTTCGCGAGGGCGTGAGCCTTCACTTGGTCCTACGATGCCGCGAGATTCGAGCAAGTCCATAATGCGTCCTGCTCGAGCGAAGCCTATTTTCAGCTTGCGCTGCAACATGGAAGTGGAGCCCTGTGCACTGCGCACCACCAAGTCCATGGCCTGACGCAACAATTCGTCGTCATCGGCATCTCCAGTGGTTCCACCAAACAAACTGTCACTTGCGTTGCCGTTCGCACCTTCACCGTCTACGCCCGAGACGTACACCACTTCAGGCGCCTGCCTGCGCCAGTGGGCCACTACTTTGCGAACTTCGCCTTCTTCGACCCACGCTGACTGCACGCGTTGAGCAACAGAGGTGTTTCCTGGCAACAACAACATGTCGCCCTTACCAATCAGTTTTTCTGCACCTGGCTGATCAAGAATGACTCGGCTGTCGGTAAGGCTAGAAACCGCGAACGCCATACGCGCAGGAATGTTTGCCTTAATCACACCGGTGATGACATTGACGCTTGGGCGCTGCGTAGCAACGATGAGGTGAATGCCAACAGCACGCGCCTTCTGCGCAATGCGTGTTATACAATCTTCAACGTCGCGTGCTGCAACCATCATGAGGTCGTTCAACTCGTCAACCACGATCAAAATAAATGGCATGCGCTCGAAGGACTTCTCTGCGCCTTCCTCGCCCTCTAGTTCACCACGGTCATATGCCGCATTGAAACCCGTGATGTCACGGAAGCCAGCTTCAACCAACAGGTCGTAGCGACGTTCCATTTCCTTTACTGCCCAACCAAGCGCATTCGCAGCTTTCTTCGGGTTCGTTACTGGGGGCGTAAGCAAGTGTGGAAGGCGTGCGTATTGCGCCATTTCCACTTGCTTCGGGTCAATCAAGATCATGCGCACTTGTTCTGGTGTCGAACGCATGAGCACCGACGTGATGATGCAGTTAATGGCACTGGATTTACCAGCGCCAGTGGTACCAGCAACAAGCATGTGCGGCGTAGTGGAAATATTCAAGAACACCGAACGGCCTGCGATGTCTTTACCGACACCAACGTCGAGTGGGTGCATTGCCGTGCGTGCTTCTGGAGACACCATCAGGTCGCCAAGTGAAACCAATTCGCGTTGTGCGTTTGGTACTTCGATACCAATTGCCGATTTGCCAGGAATAGGCGCAAGAATTCGCACGTCGGTTGCGGCCATTGTGTACGCAATGTCTTTAGATAGTGACGTTACTTTTGCAACCTTCACACCGCCACCGAGTGACAACTCGTAACGCGTAACGGTCGGACCGCGTGTGTAGTCCACTAATTCGGTCTCTACGTTGTGTTCCTTCAGCGCGTTCACAAGAATTTCGCCGCGCTCTTCTGTGGCTTTCACATCGGCTTTTTCGTGACGCGTAATGGTCAACAAGTCAAGGTTTGGCAGTGTCCAATTGCTTGCTTTCGCTCCTGGCCCAAGCGGCATTTGCTGCGGAGCAGCTTTTTCAATTTTTGCTGCAGACGGGTTGGACGCAGCGGTAACCACTGGCTTGTCCTTTAACAGCGGCTTACGAACACGACGTGGCTTTTCTTCCTCTTCCTCTTCTTCTTCGTCGTCCTCTTCAACTTCTTCTTGCACTACCGCTTTGCGCTTGCGGCGCTTTGGTGATTCGTCTAGTTCAATGTCGTAAAAAATTGGCTCGCCATATTCGTCGAACTCTTCTGCTTCTTCGTCACCATCATCTGACGATCGGAAACTGTCGAGCGACACACCATTGGCCCACGCCTTAATGCGGCGATACAACTGCGCTGGAGAATTACCGGTAATCAGCAATACTGCACAGAACATGACGGCAATCAACACGATGACCGCGGCGAAACTTCCCATCAAACTCTGTAGTGGCTCACCAACAATCCAACCGAACCATCCACCAGTGCGCGAAACTGATGCGTTATCGAGTTCGCCGAACGAGGTTCCCCAAATAATGTGCACAACGGCCAGAATTCCAACGCACAACACCGTCCAACCAAATGCGAGACGAATGCGATGCTGCAGTGACTTCCTGTTAATAGACGCGAAACCCGCAGCGATGATGACGATTGGCAATACGAAGCGTCCAACGCCAAGCAGCGACGAGAACGTGGTGTCAAGCAATCGCCCAAGTGGCCCAGCAAATTCAACGTAGATCGACATCGACAACAAAATGCCGAAACATATGAGCGCAACCCCGCCAAATTCGTGGCCTCGACCTGCAAGCACGGTCTTCAATACCGATTCACGACGCTCTCGGCGACGCGGCATGCGGAATGACTCGATCTCGTCTTCGTCTACGGGCGCGTGGCTACGCACGATCTTTTTGCGCACGCCGGAGCCCGATTTTGAGGCTTGGCGCGTGCGGGAAGACCCCTTCCGGGGCTGAGCGGCCATAGGTCAACAGTAGTGAGGGGGTACTGCCCCATTGAGGCATACCCCATATATCCCCGAGGAAAACCCTGTAGCACCTAGTGCTACAATTGGCACATGTCAACAGTCATCACCCAACGCGAACTACGCAACGACAATGCCGACATCATGCGACGACTCGATGAGGGCGAATCTTTCATCGTCACCAGCAACGGTCGACCAGTAGGTGAACTCAACCCTCTCCATCGCCCTCGATTCGCTTCTTCAATAGCCGCCGCCGCAATGTTCGCATCTGCGCCTCCTATTGATGCAAAGAAATTCCGTAAAGACATCGACTCCGTGATCGATCAAGGTATTTCACCTCGTGCCTAAATCCAAAGCTGTTCGAGGATTACTCGATACATCGGTTGTCATTGATCTTGAAAAAATAGAACGTGCTCAGCTTCCTGCAGAATTTGCGATTAGTGCAATCACCATGGCCGAGTTAGCTGCCGGACCTCACGCAACGAATGACCCAGACGAACGTGCCCGACGTCAGGAACGTTTACAGCGGGCAGAAGCATTGGTAGACCCGATTCCATTCGATACTGCTTCATTTCGTGCATACGGCAGAATTTATGCTGCAGTTCATTCTGCTGGACGCAAACCTCGCGGAGCACGACTCGCAGACTTACTCATTGCTGCAACAGCTAGTGCACACGATCTTGCTTTATACACGCGAAACCCTGATGACTTCAAAGGGCTCACTCACATCATCAACGTGGTGACAATTTAGATTCGCTAGATCTCCGTCACGATTGGCACGATCATCGGACGGCGCTTGGTGCGCTCCGACACAAACTTGCCTGCAGCACGACGAACTTCTTTTTCCAGCGCATCAATATCGCGCATTCCGCCTTTCAGGGCTTTTTCCACAGCTCGTGCAACTGTTTCACATGCCTCTTCAATGAGGTCTTCGGCTTCTGGCGCATACACCCAACCGCGCGTAATAATTTCTGGGCCAACCAGCACCTTGCCCGCTTCAATGTCAACAGTAACTACTGCCACAACAACGCCCTCCTCTGCCAACACTCTGCGGTCGCGCAATACACCTTGACCAACATCGCCAACAATTCCGTCTACATACAACATGCCTGCAGGCACGCGCTCTTTGCGCACGATTCCGTTGTCGGTAATTTCAATGACGTCGCCGTCTTCACACAACACAATGTTTGATTCGGGAATGCCCATGGTGCGACCGTGGCGCGCGTTGGCAACCATGTGGTGATACTCGCCATGAATTGGCACGAACCATTCAGGTTCAGTAATGGAGAGATACATTTTCAAATCTTCGGCTTGTGCGTGACCAGTTGCGTGCACGTCGGCAATTCCGGAGTGCACCACATCGGCACCAAGACGAAGTAGTCCATCAATAACGCGGTTCACGTTTCCTTCATTGCCAGGAATTGCATGGCTCGAGAAAATAACTGTGTCGTCATGCCCAATGGTGACGAATTTGTTGTCACCACGCGCCAGCAAGCTGAGTGCTGCCATTGGCTCGCCTTGCGAACCGGTCGAAATAACACACACGCGTTCTGGCGGATAGTCGTCGATGTCTTCAACGTTGATGTACGACTTGTCTGGCAGTTTGATAATGCCCAAGTCGCGCGCCATTCGAATGTTGTTGATCATGGAGCGACCAAGCGGGGCGACTACTCGCCCACTTTCAATTGCCGCATCAGCAATTTGCTGCACGCGGTGAATGTGGCTGGCAAAGCTTGCGGTAATGATGCGTCGTGTTTTGTGTTCAGCAAACAACTGTCGAAGCACAACACCGACCGACTTTTCCGACGGCGCTGAACCACGTTCTTCTGCGTTCGTGCTGTCAAGCATGAGCAAGCGAACTCCGTCGCCAGCAGCAAGTGCACCTAAACGCGCCAAGTCGGTGCGGCGATCATCCACTGGTGTGAGGTCAATTTTGAAGTCGCCCGAGTGGATGATGACGCCCTGCGGAGTGTGCAATGCAATTGCGTGTGCATACGGAACCGAGTGCGTTACGGGAATAAACTCAACATCGAACGGCCCAATGCGACGACGCTCGTTGTCTTTCACCGCAATCATTTCGGTTTTGCCAAGCAACCCTGCTTCTTCAATGCGGTTGCGCGCGAGGCCAAGCGTTACCTGCGAGCCATAAATGGGGAATGACATTTCGCGCAGCAAGAACTGCAAGCCACCTACGTGGTCTTCGTGGCCGTGCGTCGCTACGCACGCTTCAATGCGGTCTGCGTTTTCACGCAACCACGTGAAGTCGGGCAACACCAAATCGATGCCATGCATATCGGCATCCGGAAACATGAGCCCACAGTCAATAAGCAACAAACGATTGTCTTGCTCGATCACCATGCAGTTTCTGCCGATCTCGCCGAGACCGCCCAGGAAAATTACACGAACTGGCGCTGCCATTAGTTGCTTGCTGCGCGAGCGGCGCGAAGGTTTTCGAGCACCTTCTTCGCACGATCTTCAAGACCAGCAGGCGGCGGACCCATTGGCAATCGCGCTTCACCAACTTCTAGACCAAGCAGGTTCATCATTACTTTGCTTGGCAATGGGTTTGGGTTGTCGTCCCCTGTTTCATACATAAAGCTTTCGAGCAAGCGTGCATTCACACGACGTGCACCTGCGGTATCGCCCTCTTCCCACAGGTTGAACATTTCTTGATGATCTTGCGCACACCAGTGTGTTGCAACACCAATAACACCAGTTGCACCAATGGACATGAACGGCAACGTGAGAATGTCGTCGCCGCTGTACAACTCGAAGCCTGCAGGCGCCTGACTCATGAGTACTGCAGATTCCGAAGGGCTTCCGGCAGCGTCTTTCACTGCAACTACGTTCTTCACTTCGCGCGCAAGCTTCAGCAACAACGCCGTTGAAATTTTGCGGCCCGTACGCGCTGGAATGTCGTACAACACAACCGGCAAGTCCGTACTTTCGCATACTGCGCGCATGTGGGCTTCAATACCCGCCTGCGAAGGGCGGTTGTAATACGGAGTGACTGCCAAAATTCCGGCAACGCCAAGCTTGCTGGCTTCCTTTGTCATATGAATGGAATGCGCAGTGTCGTTCGAGCCCGTTCCAGCAATGACCGGAATGGTGACGGCGCCAACAACGGCCTCAAACAAATTCAGTTTTTCGGAGTCGGTAAGTACTGGCGATTCACCTGTGGTTCCGGCAACAACGAGTCCGTCATTGCCATTGTCTTGCAGCCATTTGGCCAGGCGACGAGCACCATCCAAATTCAATGAGCCGTCCTTGTGGAACGGCGTAACCATTGCTGTAACTACACGCCCAAACCTTGCCATTGAAGAAAGACTAGTTGCCAGCGACCAGTTCGGACCCAAGTTCAAACTTGGTGAATTCTTCACCAGTGTCTTCATGATCCTCAAACTGAATAACGCCCATTTCTTCAAAGCGATGGCGCAGCCACTTGTCATTACGGTCAAGCAGCCCAAGCTTCTTACAGTTCGGCACAATCTTGGCGAACAGCAACTGCTGGAAGAACGCACGAGTTGGGTCTTGTAATACCAAAGGAACAACATCGCGAGGACGAACGCCCATGCGTTCCCATACTTCTTGTTGCAAGAAGCGGTCACGCATACGAATGCTGGCTTCAAATGCAAACTCTTGACGATCCTTCATTTCGGCATCCGACATTCCGTCGTATACCTCTTTTAGGCTGAGTACGCCGAAAGCTACGTGTCGCGCTTCGTCGCTCATCACGTAGCGAAGCAACTTCTTCAACAACGGTTCACCGGTCAGTTCGTGCATGTAACCAAACGCAGCAAGTGCTAGTCCTTCGACCATGATCTGCATTCCGAGATACGTCATGTCCCAACGGCTGTCGGTAATGATGTCATCGAGCAACAATCCCAAGTGAGCATTCACTGGGTACATGCCGCCAAGTTTTTCGTTCAAGTACTTTGCAAACACTTCTACGTGACGGGCCTCGTCCATTACCTGAGTTGATGCGTATAACTTTGCGTCGTACCAAGGAACCGTCTCCACAATTTTTGCTGTGCATACAAGTGCGCCTTGTTCGCCGTGCAAAAACTGCGACAACATCCAACGACGTCCTTCAATGCCAAACTCCAACCATTCCTTGTCGCCCCACTTCGCAATTGGAGTGTCGGCGTAAAACGCCGGATCAATTCCTGCGCCAATCGCTGCTTGATCTGCGGCAATCGTGCGCTCAATATCAACTTCGGTTTCCCACGGAAGATCTGTTTCACCGTTCCACTGACCAGTCTTTGCTTTTTCGTACAGCTTGCGAAGTGGCGGACGTGTCAACGTGTAGTCCCATGTGAATATGGTTTCGCCACCACTCTTCACAGCATGCTCCACCGCATTTGGGTCGGTATTGGTCACACTCAGAATGGCCTCAATGTCATTAATTTGATCGCGGCCAATGATCTGTTCGTTGCTGTTGTGCGTAACGGTCATAAGTGTCAGCGTATAACGCCATTTCACCTCAACTAGTGTTGGGGCGCTGGCCAGGGCACCCGCCCGCTAGCCCCAACCGTAAGAAAGGCATATTTCATGCGCAAATCCCTAATCGGCCTGCTCGCAGTAGCAGGTCTCACCCTCTCGGCATGTGGCGGAAGCAGTACTTCTTCTGACACCACTGCAGCAGCTGGCACCTCAGGCAATGAATGCACCGCAGGAAAAATGCTTGCTGAAGGCAAACTCACCATCGGAACCGGCAACCCGGCATTCAGCCCATGGGTAGAAAACGACGCTCCTGAAAGCGGAGAAGGTTTCGAAGCAGCCGTTGCATATGCAGTAGCTACTCAGCTCGGATTCTCGAAAGAAAATGTTTCGTGGGTGCGCACAAGTTTCGACGAAGCAATTCAGCCAGGTGCGAAGAGCTTTGACTTCAACTTGCAGCAGTACTCCATCACCGACGAGCGCAAGCAAACTGTTTCGTTTAGTGATCCGTACTACACCACTAACCAAGCAATTGTTGGTTACGCAGACTCAGCAGCAGCAAGTGCAACTACCGTTGCCGAATTGCAAGGCCTGAAGTTTGGTGTGCAGTCAGGAACCACCAGCTTGGAGTTCTTGAATACCGTGGTGAAGCCAACGAAGGAGCCTTACGTATACGACGACAACGCAGCGGCAAAGGCTGCGCTTGAGGCGAAGCAGATTGACGCAATTGTTGTTGACTTGCCAACCGCGTTCTATATTTCGGCAGTTGAAATTGAAGGCACCAAAGTCATCGGTCAGTTCCCTGCAGGCGAAGGCACTGCAGCAGATCAATTCGGCATGGTGTTCGACTTGAACAACCCGCTTGTCGACTGTGTCAACGTTGCACTTGCAGCATTGAAAGATTCTGGCGAGCTCGCAACCATTGAGAAGACTTGGTTGTCAGACAAGACCAGCGCACCAGTTATTAGCCTCGGCTGATTTCGCGTTAGGTAAAACGTACGCAACTACAAACTGAACGAAAAGAGTTTGAACGACGGCAGCGCCGGCGTAGCAATACCATTGCTGCGTTGAGCACTGCCGTCGTTGTTGCGATCGTGGTGTTTTTGGTTCCGCGCATGCCGCGCTGGGACCGCGTAAAGAAATCGTTCTTTAACTGGGACCGACTTACCGATTCGTTTCCGCACTTGCTGAAAGCATTTGTTCTTGACATCAAAATTTTTGCGTGGACTACCCCAGCAATTTTGATCGTCGCAATCCTCATTGCCATCGCGCGAAGTACGCGCAACCCCGCCCTGTTTCCAGTTCGCATTTTTGTAATTGCCTACACCGATGTCATGCGCGGTGTGCCCGTTATTCTGTGGATCTACTTAGTTGGTTTTGGTGTTCCAGGCATTGGTATGGATCGCCCGTGGAACTCGCCGCTTATTTGGGGTTCGGTAGCGCTTGGCATGACCTACAGCGCATACGTTGCCGAAGTGTTTCGCGCAGGCATTGAAAGCGTGCACGAAAGCCAACGCGCTGCTGCTCGTTCGCTTGGACTTTCCAGTTCGCAAACCATGCGCCACGTCATTTTGCCTCAGGCTATTCGTCGGGTGGTTCCGCCACTGATGAACGACATGGTGTCATTGCAAAAAGACGTCGCCCTCGTCAGCCTTATTGGGCCCATTGAAATCTTGCGCCAGGCCGGCATTGATAAAGCCAAGTTCGCTAACTTCACGCCGTTCATTGGCGCTGCACTCATTTTCCTTGCCATCACCATTCCGCTCACCCGCTTTACCGACTACTTACTCATTCGCGAACGCGACCGCACGGGAGCATCAAAAGTTCGATGAGCAACAAACTCGTACTCAATGGAGTTTCCAAGGCATTCGGCACCAACCAAGTGATCAATGAAGTTTCGCTTTCAATCAATGCGGGCGAAGTCATTTCCTTTATCGGTGCCAGCGGTTCTGGAAAAACTACGCTTCTGCGCTGCATCAACTTGCTCGAACAAATTGATAACGGCTCGATTTACTTAGACGATGTTGAAATCACCAAGCTCGGCGTTGATGCCAACCCAATCCGTCGCCGCATTGGCATTGTGTTTCAGAGTTTCAACCTGTTCCCGCACATGAGTGTGCGCAAGAACATCACGCTCGCTCTCACTGAAGTGCTTGGCAAAAGCTCAGACGAGGCTTCGTCAATTGCATCCACTTTGCTCACTCGTTTTGGCTTAAGCGACAAAATTGACTCATACCCCGACCGATTGTCTGGTGGTCAACAACAACGTGTAGCAATTGCACGTGCGCTCGCTTTAAACCCTGAAGTGTTATTGCTTGACGAAATCACCTCGGCACTCGACCCTGAATTGGTTGGCGAAGTACTCGACGTGGTTCGCGAACTAAAAGGCAGCGGAATCACGCTGTTGCTTGCCACTCACGAAATGGGATTCGCTAAAGAAATCAGCGACCGCGTGTGCTTCCTTGCAGACGGCACTGTTGCCGAACTCGGTTCAGCAGAACAAATATTTTCTGCGCCAACCGATGCGCGGACGCAACAGTTTTTGCAACGCGTAATTAGTGCCGGCCGCTTACGCGGTTAAGCGTCTGGCAATACGTAATCGGCGAACTGGTCGCGCAACGTCTTCTTCGAGAACTTGCCAACACTGGTCTTTGGCACTTCAGGAATAAACACCACATCGTCTGGAATTTGCCACTTCGCAAGCGTTGGCCTGATGTGGTCCAACACTTCCTCTTTCGTCAGCGTTTCGCCATCGGCGACAACTACGCAGGCAAGCGGGCGTTCAGACCACTTCGGGTGAGCCACTCCAATTACTGCAGCTTCCTTAATTTTTGGATGCGACATCAGCTCATTCTCAATTTCAACTGAACTGATCCATTCGCCACCCGACTTAATGAGGTCTTTCGTGCGGTCCACTAAACGAATGCGGCCATGTGAATCCACTGTTGCCACGTCGCCCGTACGCAACCAACCGTCTTGCGTGAAGCTTTCGCCCGCACGCTCATCGTTGTAATAGGTAGACGCAATCCAGTTTCCGCTGCACTGCAGTTCACCACTGGTTTCGCCGTCCCATGCAACTGGCGTGGTGGTTCCTGGTTCAACAACTCGAGCATCAACGCCGAATGCAATTTGCCCAACTGTGGTGCGCAATTCTGCTTGTTGATCCATTGGCAATTTTTGGTCTGCTGCCGACAATGTGCACACTGCAGCAATCGGACTGGTCTCCGTCATTCCCCATGCTTGCAAAATTGGCAAGCCGGTTTGTTCGCGGTAACCCTCGCTCAATGCTTTAGGAACAGCAGAACCGCCACACGGAATTGCACGAAGCGACGACGTGTCGCGACCCTTCAATTCGGGAAGCACCGCCATCCAAATTGTTGGCACACCCGCAGCAACCGTCACCTTTTCATCAACAATCAAATTGGCAACTGCTTTGCCCGACAAGTCTGGGCCGGGCATCACTAAGTTTGCGCCGCATGCAACTGCTGCATGAGCAAGACCCCATGCGTTGGCATGGAACATTGGCACCACAGGAAGAATGGTGTCGCTCTCGCGCGCACCAAGGGAATCCACTGTCATTGCACCGAACGTGTGCAAGTACGTAGAGCGATGCGAATACAACACGCCTTTCGGGTTGCCTGTTGTTCCGCTGGTGTAACACATGCTCGAAGCCAAGTTTTCGTCCGTGATGTTGAATTCAACACCCGGTGTTCCCTTTAACAATTCCTCGTAGTCATGCATCTGGTAACCGTCAACCGACTTCGGAACATCGCCCTTGCCGTCATCCATGATGACCAAGTGCTTTACCGTCGTAAATGTTGGCAAGAGTGGAGCAATCAGTGCGAAGAGTGAGCGGTCAATAAAAATCACTTCATCTTCTGCGTGATTCACGATGTAGGTGAGTTGCTCAGGGAACAAACGAATGTTCAACGTGTGCGTAACGCGACCTGTGCACGGTGGCGCAAAGTACAGCTCAAGGTGTCGCGCGGTGTTCCATGCAAATGTGGCAACACGACCATTCTTTGAAATACCCAACTTGTCCAGTACGCCACCAAGTTGACGTGTTCGCGCAGCCCATTCGCCATAGGTAGTGCGCTCAATACCTGTGGCAGTCGCAGTAGTAATAGTTTTTTCGCTGTGATATTTCTCGGCGCGTTCAAACATATGCACCATGGTTAACGGTGTCTGCTGCATCAAACCCTGCATTGCACTCCCCTTTTTGCGCTCGTGACGAGTCCCAAGTTACCCAAGTCGGCTACCGTGCTCTAAATGCGCAAGGCGGTTCTCACGTTCACCACCATGCTGTTTGTCATTGGCACCATTGGCAGCAACATCGGCCCAGCCCTTGTTGACAACCGACCAGCTTTAGTTCTTGCCCTCAGTTCACGCAACCGGAACCTCTTTGGCTCTGTTCCTTACATCGATGTAATCCCCTATGCCGCAATTGGTTTCGTGCGTATTTTGATTGCAGGCATTGCACTGTTCCTCGTGGGCCGGTGGTATGGAGCAAAGGCGCTCGGCTGGGTAGAAGGCAACCTGGGCGAACTGCCTGCCATTTACCGTTGGACCGAAAAGGCCGTGGACAAGGCCGGTTCAATTGCGTTGGTACTCATGCCCGGTAGCAACATCGTCTGCCTCTTGCTTGGCCACAAGCGCATGAGCGCGAAACGATTCATTCCGCTTCTGTGCATCGGCATCGCCATCAAGTTGACGGTCTTGCGTCTGGGCGGCGACCAATTTAAGGATCAGATTCGATCCTTCCTTTCGGCGACTGACAAATACCAGTGGTACGTCGTTGCAGCTTTATTTGGTCTCAGTTTCTTCCAGTCCATGAGGAAAGGCCGCCCCGCTTCCAACTAGATTCGGGGCGTATTCACCTCGCTACCAAGGAGTGCCACTATGGCCGCAAAAAAGAAGACTACTAAAAAGAAAACCGTAAAGAAAGTTGCAAAAAAGAAAGCTGTCAAAAAGACCGCTAAAAAAGCAACGAAGAAATCAACCAAAAAGCCAGCAAAGAAAGTCGTGAAGAAGACTGCTAGCAAGGGCGGCTCAAAAGTAACGCTCGGCGGCAACCCGGTGTCAACAAGTGGCAAGTTGCCAAAGAAAGGCGCTGCTGCTCCATCATTCACACTGACTACTGGAACACTGCAAGAAATTTCGAACAAAGACTTGCGTGGCAAGCGTGTGATCTTGAACATCTTCCCTAGCATTGACACGCCAACATGTGCAACCAGCACACGTACGTTTAACTCGCTTGCATCATCGTTGAACAACACCGAGGTGTATTGCGTGTCGGCAGACTTGCCATTTGCTCAGGGTCGCTTCTGCGGTACCGAAGGTTTGGCAAACGTGAAGACTGCTTCATCGTTCCGTTCAAACTTCGGCAAAGCATTCGGCGTTAACTTGACCGATGGTGTGCTCAAGGGAATTCTTGCTCGCGCAGTAGTTGTGCTCGATGAAAAAGGCAAAGTGCTTCACAGTGAATTGGTGAGCGAAATTGCTAACGAGCCAAATTACGAAGCAGCGATTAACTCGCTGAAGTAATTAGATTCCAAGAAAACTGTCGAGTCCAAGGGTGAAGCCCTTGTGCTCGGCAATTTTTTTGCATGCCAACACCACACCAGGCATAAACGATGCGCGGTCTGTGGTGTCATGGCGAATGGTGAGGGTTTGTCCCTGTGCACCGAAAATGACCTCTTGGTTTGCTACTGCCCCGCGCATGCGCACTGCATGAATTGGAATGTCGCCAGAGCCCTTTGCTCCGCGTGCACCCTTAATGGCTTCGTGCTTCGTAGGGTCTTGTGCCCACTCGTTGCTTGCCGCTGCCATGCGTTGCGCAGTAGCGACTGCTGTTCCACTTGGTGAATCGGCTTTGCCGTCGTGGTGAATTTCAATAATTTCTGCGGTGTCAAAAAAAGGCGACGCCATTTCTGCAAAGCGCATCATGAGCACTGCACCAATGGCGAAGTTTGCGGCAATTAAACAATTGCTATTCGTAAACGACTTCTTGAAGTTGTCGAGATCTTCTTGTGAAAAACCAGTGGTGCCAACAACAGCATGAATGCTGTGCATTGCAAGCCACGGAAGGTTCACACGTGACGCTTCGGCAACCGTGAAATCGATTGCGACATCTACTTTTGCATCGGCGAGTGCGCGCAATTCACCCGAGATGGTGAGCCCGTGAATGGTTGATCCTGGAGCTCCAGAATCAACCACTGCTACGAGTTCTAAACCAGGATCAGCAACAACGGCATTGCATACCGTTGCACCCATGCGCCCTGCGGCACCGATGACACCGACCCTGATCATGGTTAATTAGTTACCGTTAAATTCGCTGTCGAATTCGTCTTCGAAGCTGACCGACACTGCATTGTCTGCAGCAGGCTCAGATGGTGCTGATCCGCGGTTTGGTTCACGACGGTTGCTGTTTTCACTGCGACCTCCGCGATCGTTTCCACGACCACCACGATCATTGCCACGTCCGCCACGGTCTCCGCCGCGTCCACCGCGATCTCCACCGCGTTCTGGACGAGGACCACGTTCTGGACGTGGGCCACGGTCGCCACCTTCTGACGGTGCGCTTCCTGAACCCTTCATTGGCTCTCCGTCTGGTCCGATGAGCGAGAGGCTCACTTTGCCACGGTCGTCAATGTCGTCTACACGAACTTGAACTTCGTCACCGATGTTCAACACGTCTTCAACTTTGGATACACGTTGACCGTTACCCAACTTCGAAATGTGCACGAGGCCGTCACGTCCAGGAAGGATGTTGACGAATGCACCGAACTGAGCAATGTTCACAACGCGACCTGTATAGGTAGCGCCCAACTCTGCAGTTGGAGGATCGACGATGGCAAGAATGCGTGCCTTCGCGTCTTCAACCTTTGAGTTGTCTGGTGAACCAATGGTGATGATGCCAGTTGCACCGTCATCGCTGACGTTGATCTCGGCACCAGTCTCCTGCTGGATGGTGTTAATGACTTTGCCCTTTGGCCCAATGACTTCGCCGACCTTGTCCAATGGAATGGTGAAGGTGACAATCTTTGGTGCGCTTTCAGCAACGGTTGAACGTGGTGCTGCAATTGCTGCATTCATCACGTCGAGGATCTTCAAGCGAGCATCTTTTGCTTGCTGCAATGCAGCTGCAAGTACTTCGCTTGGAATTCCTTCGATCTTGGTATCAAGTTGCAACGCGGTTACTGCGTCTGCAGTTCCGGCCACCTTGAAGTCCATGTCGCCGAATGCGTCTTCTGCACCAAGAATGTCGGTGAGTGCGGTGTACTTACCTTCGTCGAAGATAAGTCCCATTGCAATACCGGCTACTGGAGCAAGAATTGGCACACCAGCGTCCATGAGCGAAAGGCTCGATGCACATACCGACGCCATCGAGGTGCTGCCGTTCGACGACAACACTTCTGAAACGAGACGCAACGTGTATGCGAACTTCTCTTGGTTTGGAACAACTGGGAACAATGCGCGCTCTGCGAGTGCACCGTGTCCAATTTCGCGACGCTTCGGGCTACCTACACGACCGGTTTCACCGTTGGCCCAAGGAGCCATGTTGTAGTCGTGCATGTAACGCTTCGATGTCTCAGGTGTGATCGAGTCGATCATCTGGTTCATCTTCGGCATTGCCATGGTGAGCACGTTGAGTACTTGTGTTTCACCGCGTTGGAACAAGCCTGTTCCGTGTGCGGTTGAAATGAGTCCAACTTCTGCTGAAACTGGACGCAAGTCTGCAGGGCCACGACCGTCGATACGAATTCCTTCGTTCACAACGCGCTTACGCACCAACTTCTTGGTGAGTGAACGTACGGCTTCTTTGATCTGCTTTTCCTGACCAGCAAACTTGCCCGGAGCATCTGATGTTCCAGCAAGTTCAGCAAGTGTCTTTGCAGTTGCATCGTCAATTGCAGCATTGCGCTCGCTCTTCAGAGCAATACGAATTGCTGGCTGCAACGTTGCGGTTGCTGCTGCTTCTACTGCTGCAAACAACTCTTCGGTGTAGTCAAGTACTGGTGTGTACTTCAATGGCTCAATTGGGCCACGGGTTGCAATCACGCTGGCAACCAACTGGCGCTGCAACTTGATTGATTCCTTGATGAACTGCTTCGATGCTTCAAGACCGCCAGCAATGACGAGTTCGTCAACTTTTGGTGCTCCTGCTTCGTAGTAAGTAAAGCTCTTCTCGGTTCCGCCGGCTTCCACCATCATGATGGCAACGTCGCCGTTGTCAAGTTCGCGACCTGCAACAACAATTTCAAATGTTGCTTCTTCGCCCTCTTCAAATGTTGGGTGAGCAATCCATGATCCGTCTTGGCTGTATGCCAAACGAACTGCACCGATTGGGCCGTCGAATGGAATGCCGCTGATCATGAACGATGCAGACGCTGCGTTAATTGCAAGCACGTCGTGTGGGTTCACTTGGTCGGCACCAATAACGGTGATCACGATTTGTGTTTCGTTGCGGTAGCCATCTGGGAAAGCTGGGCGCAATGGACGGTCGGTCAAACGGCAAGTAAGAATTGCTGCTTGGCTTGGGCGTCCTTCACGACGGAAGAATGAGCCAGGAATTTTTCCTGCTGCGTATGCGCGCTCTTCTACGTCGACGGTGAGTGGGAAAAAGTCGATGCCATCGCGAACGCCCTTTGCGGCGTTAGCTGTTGCAAGAACTTGCGTCTTGCCAATTTTGGCAATGACTGCACCTTGTGACTGCAAGGCGAACTTGCCCGTCTCGAAGGTGAGGGTTTTATCGGTACCTGAAATAGGTGCTGATACGGAAATGGCGTCAGCCATGTGTATGTCCTTTCGTCCCTTAAGTCGTCTCGTGACGATTCATGAGGGGTTGAGGAACAACCGGTCGATTCCCAGTCGGCAATGTCGCAACGTGAGTCCGTATTGACTCGTTGCGCAATCAGCGACTGACAACCGACTACGAGTTGTTCGTTATGTGTTTGCCTACGGCGTGCTTTAGCGACGCAGACCGAGATCTTCAAGAAGTTTTCTGTACTTCTCGATGTCGCGGTCCTTTACATAGTCAAGCATGCGTCGACGGCGACCAACCATCATTAAGAGGCCACGGCGACTGTGATGGTCTTTGTGGTGGCTCTTCAAGTGGTCAGTGAGGCTGTTGATGCGCTCTGTAAGAAGTGCAATTTGCACTTCAGGAGAACCGGTGTCAGTTGAGTGAGCCCGGTGCTTGGCGATGGTTTCGCTTTTGGGAGCAGTTGCCATAAGTATGCCTTTCGTGTGCCCGCCGAATTGCGGGACCGTTTGGTCGCAGTGGGCCTGTTGACCCTCTGCATCTCACCAGCGCTAAAAGCCCCAGTGGACCCCTTCAATCTATCGGGAGGGTTGTCGGGTTCGGCGGGGTAAACCCCTACCCAATCTGTGCCTATATAAGTAGTGTGAACTGCTGTGTTCACGGGAATCGTTGAAGAACTAGGCAGAGTCGGCTCACGCAATGGCAGTCGCCTGCGTATCAATAGCACCACGGTGTTGGAAGGCTCCGACCTCGGCGCTTCCATTGCCGTAAACGGCTGCTGCCTCACGGTGGTGGCAACAGATGGTTCGTCCTATTGGGATGCCGACGTGAGCGACGAAACGTATTCGCGCACCAACCTTGGTTCGCTGCAAGCCGGCGACGTGGTGAATCTTGAGCGACCAATGGCGCTCGGTGAACGACTCGGCGGACACATGGTGCTTGGTCACGTTGATGCAGTTGGACATGTTGTCTCCCCTGCTCCCGATTTAGTGATTCGTATTCCGCGCGACCTCATGCACTTGATTGTTGAAAAGGGTTCGGTCACGGTTGATGGCATTTCGCTGACTGCATTCGATCTCACCGCCGATACATTTCGCGTTGCAGTTATTCCTCACACCACTGCTGTCACCACACTTGGTGTACGCAAACCTGGTGACGCAGTGAACATCGAAATGGACGTGCTTGCAAAACATGTTCAACGTTTGGTTGAGCCACACACGAAACGCAAGTGGTGGCGTAAATAGCTATGGCACGCGACCTTCCACAACTTCGCGAAAAGATCGATCAGATCGATGCAGCAATTGTTGCACTGCTCGCTCAGCGAATGGAAGTGTGTCGCGAAGTTGCCGAAGTAAAAGCAGGTTCGTCAACAGCGGTCATTCAGCCACAACGCGTGCGCGAAGTGTTAACCACTCGCAGGCAGTGGGCAATTAACAGCGGCGTAGATGCCGACTTTGCAGAACAAATCTTCCGCACGCTGCTTGCCGAAACTCATCGCATTGAAGTTGCACACGAACGCGGTGGAGTTGCACCAACGAAAGTTGCAGACACGTTGTTGTCGGCACTCGACACGGTTGCCGTGCGCATCGATCACGTGGTGGTTGCTGTCGTTGATCTTGCGTCGGCTTCATCGTTTTTGAAAACACTTGGCTTTGCCGTTACACCAACCGAAGACGCCGACATTGTGACAGCGACTGCTGGTGGCGTCACCGTGGTGTTGGTTGGCCCTGGAAACGACCCAGCAGTTCGCGCGCACTTGGAAGCAAATGGTTCTGGCGTGCAACACATTGCCATTGAAGTGTTGAACGCTGGGTTTGTGCAGCAGGCACTTGCCGAGGCTGGCGTTCCCCTGCTTACCGATGTTGT
>JBAXBR010000020.1:0-22440 GCA_037141855.1 Actinomycetota bacterium
AAGCGAGGGCATCCCAACAACGAACGAGGGGTCACAACGTGCTTAGCGGTTCTTCCATTCTGATCACCGGTGGCACAGGTTCATTCGGGCACACCTTTGTTCCGATGACGCTCGAAAAGTACAACCCCCGCCGACTTGTCATTTTTTCTCGTGACGAAATGAAGCACTGGGAAATGGCCAAGGATTACGCGAACGATGATCGAGTTCGCTTCTTTGTTGGAGACGTGCGCGACAAAGACAGGCTGTCGCGAGCACTAAAAGGCATCGATTACGTCGTTCACGCTGCCGCTACCAAAATTGTTCCAACTGCCGAGTACAACCCATTTGAGTGCGTAAAGACCAACGTCATTGGTGCCATGAACTTGATTGATGCATGTATCGATCAAGGTGTCAAACGCGTCGTCGCTCTGTCAACCGATAAAGCCAGCAGCCCAATCAATTTGTATGGCGCAACAAAGCTCACTTCTGACAAATTATTTGTTGCAGGAAATTCATATGCAGGTAAAGATGACACCCGCTTTGCAGTTGTGCGTTATGGCAACGTCATGGGTTCACGTGGATCCATCATCCCGTTTCTTTTATCAATTGCTGACAGCCCATCAGTGCCAATTACAGATGAGCGCATGACGCGTTTCATGATCACACTTGAACAAGGTGTTGAACTGGTTTGGAAAGCTTTTGACGATATGAGTGGTGGCGAAATCTACGTCAAAAAGATTCCTTCAATGAAAATTACCGATGTTGCACGTGCAGTTGCACCCAACGCCAAGCATGAACTTGTGGGTATCCGGCCAGGAGAGAAACTGCACGAACAGATGATCAGCCCTGACGATGCTCCGCATACATTCTCCTACGGTGATTACTTCAAGATCCTTCCGGCCATTCATAACTGGAGTTCAGATGCTGGCAGAATCGGCGATGGCGTTCCGGTAGGTGAAGGATTCGACTATTCATCAGATAACAACCCCGAATGGATGTCCGTTGAAGAGCTGCAGAACTGGATTGCGGCAAACAAGGCGAAAATCGGTTCGTTCTAGCACCATGGTCATCCCCTATGCGCGTCAGTCAATTAACAAACAGGACTTAAACGCGGTTGCCGAAGTTCTCCAATCTGACTACTTAACTCAAGGTCCGGTAGTCCCTGCGTTTGAAGATGCAGTTGCACAACTTGTTGGCGCAAAATATGCAGTTGCTGGAAACAGCGCAACTTCGATGCTGCATATTGCCTGTCTTGCATTGGGCGTGACCACCGGAGACCTGGTGTGGACCTCCCCAAACTCATTTGTTGCTAGTGCTAACTGCGCTCTGTACTGCGGTGCCGAAATCGATTTTGTCGATATTGACAGCGAAACCTTCAATATGAGCCCGACTGCGCTTGCCGTCAAACTTGAACTAGCAAATAAATCAAACAAGTTGCCAAAAGTGATTATTCCTGTTCACATGGGTGGACAATCCTGTGACATGCAAGCAATTGGATTGCTTGCGAAGCAATACGGCATCAAAGTCATCGAAGATGCATCGCATGCAATTGGCGGGTCTTACAATTCACAACGAATTGGAAACTGTGCACATAGCGACATCACCATATTCAGTTTCCACCCAGTAAAAATCATTACGTCTGGAGAAGGTGGCATGGCTACCACTCAAGACGAAGGTTTGGCGCACAGCATGCGCATGCTCCGTAGCCATGGAATAACACGCGATACCGCTGAGTTCGAATTTGCCAATGATGGCCCCTGGTACTACGAGCAGCAAGAGCTTGGGTTCAACTATCGATTGACCGACATTGCTGCTGCATTGGGTCTAAGCCAACTGCAACGAATTGATTCGTTCATCCAGCAACGTAACTCGATTGCCGCTCGTTACAACGAAGCATTTGAATCGACGCTTGTAGCAGCTCCACATATCGCTTCGAATTCCGTCTCAGCGTTTCATCTGTACATCGCACGATGCGACTTCGAAAACCTGAAGGTCACGCGGGTTCAGTTATTCCAAAAAATGAAGGACATGGGCGTGTTGCTCAACCTTCATTACATTCCCATCTATCGCCAGCCATACTTTGCAAAGATGAGTTTTGATCGAAAAGCATTCCCAAATGCAGAGCGCTATTACGCACAGGCTTTCAGCATCCCGATGTATGCAGATCTAACCGAAACTGATCAAAACACGGTGATTTCTAGCCTTTTGAATGCACTTTCAACCCAATAGGGTTGAGGGCTAATGAATCGAATTGTGCTCGGTGGAGCCCAACTTGGTCTCCCGTATGGAATTTTGAACGGTGGAGAGACACTTAGTCGCGAAGAAGTTGCACGCATTCTTGACACTGCAACTGGTCATGGGATTGATGCAATCGATACAGCTATCGCTTATGGCCAGTCCGAATCAGTAATCGGAGAGACTGCGCAAAATCGATTCAAGATCATCTCAAAATTGCCTCCGATTCCACTAGATGAGTCCAATGTTTCTCAATGGGTGCGCACACAAGTAGATGCATCGCTCTCCCGATTGAAATGCACATCGTTGGATGCACTCCTACTCCATCGCTCACAGGATCTGACCGATGCCCATGGCGCCGAACTGTATGCCGCTATAAATTCACTAAAGGTTAAAAAAATCATTCAACGTTTCGGTGTTTCTATTTACGCACCAGATGAACTCACTGGCATTATCGGAATATTCGATATTGATGTGGTGCAAGCACCTTTGAATGTGTTTGACCGCAGAATTCTTGGAGTCATTGATCAGCTAACAGCACTGAACATTGACGTGCACGTTCGATCGGTATTCCTGCAAGGTGTTCTCATCGCCAAGCCCGAAAATCGACCCCAAAGATTTCAGCCATGGTCTGAGCATTTTGCGCGGTTTGACGAATGGGTGCTTTCCACAGGGTTATCAGCAATGGCATGTTGTCTGGGATTTGCCCTCCAGCAGTCAGGTGTTGCGAAGTTGGTAATTGGAACCACTAGCCCAGAATCGCTCACTGAAATCATGACTTCTATTCCAAACATGAAGTTGGAAGTACCAGCAGACCTACAGTCTTCAAGTGAACAATTGATTGATCCACGAGCCTGGAGTGTTGCATGAAGATCGTTGCAATAGTTCAAGCACGACTGGGATCAACACGCTTGCCCAACAAGGTCCTCGCTCCAATTGGAAGTACCCCGCTTATCGAGTTTTTACTTGGTCGCTTATCAAAGTCCAAGCAAGTTTCTGAAATCGTCTTGGCTACTTCAACGAGCAAAATTAACGATCAACTTGCCGCGGTGGTTGAAAATTTGGGATACCAAGTCATTCGTGGATCCGAAAATGATGTCCTTCAACGATACGTCGATGCCGCACGGGCATCGAATGCGGATGTCGTAATCCGAATCACGGGTGATTGTCCATTTGTCGATCCGCAATTGATTGACGAAATGCTTGAAGATTTCATTTCTTTAAATATTGACTACATGTCAAACACTGATCCACCCACGTTTCCAGACGGCTTTGATGTTGAGATTTTTAAAGCAAGTGCACTTTTGCGATCTGCAGAAATTGCAACTTCGCTTTTTGAACGCGAACATGTAACCCCATGTCTGCGCACCAATCCCCTATTTACGCACTCGAATAAGGCTGCTGATGCTGATTCGTCCCATCTTCGCCTAACAGTCGACGAGCAACGAGATCTAGACGTAATTCGCGGCATTGCAAGCCACTTTGCACCTCGAACCGACTTTTCATTATCCGAAATTCTTGGTGCGATAACCACCAATCCACACCTCATTACTGGCAATCTTGGTATTGAGCGAAACGAAGGCGCAACTATGAACTCAGGTCAAAAACTTTGGAAACGTGCACAACACGTAATCCCCGGCGGAAATATGTTGCTCTCAAAACGCCCTGATCAATTTTTGCCAGAGCACTGGCCTGCTTACTTTTCAAAAGCTCACGGTTGCACCGTGTGGGATCTCGATGACAATGCACTAACCGATATGTCGATCATGGGTATTGGAACCAACTCTCTTGGTTACGGTCACCCCGAGGTTGATACTGCTGTTGCACGGACAGTTCGCGACGGCAACATGAGCACGCTCAATTGCCCTGAAGAGGTGTACTTGGCAGAGCGATTAGTAGCGATGCACCCATGGGCTGAAATGGCAAGATTTGCTCGCACGGGCGGTGAAGCTAACGCAATTGCAATTCGTATCGCTAGAGCAGCGACCGGGAAATCAAAGGTTGCAATTTGTGGATACCACGGATGGCATGACTGGTACTTAGCTGCAAACCTGGGTACCGAAAACACTCTGGCCGGGCATCTACTTCCGGGCCTTGAGCCAAATGGCGTACCAGAAAATCTTCGCGGTTCAGTCCTGACTTTTAATTACAACCGAATTGATGAACTTGAAGCGCTGATTTCCACAAATGAATTGGGCGCGATCATGATGGAAGTTTCACGAAACTTTGGGCCAGAAGATAATTTCTTGCAGAAGGTTCGCGACCTTGCTACCAAGCACGGAATTGTGTTGATGTTCGACGAATGCACATCTGGTTTCAGACAAACATTTGGCGGACTCCACAAAATGTTTGGCGTAGAGCCAGACATGGCAATGTTCGGAAAAGCGTTAGGCAATGGCTACGCAATCACAGCAGTTCTCGGCAAACGTTCTGTTATGGAAGCTGCTCAAAATACATTCATCAGCAGCACGTTCTGGACTGAGCGAATTGGACCAACGGCTGCGCTCGCAACACTAGATGTAATGGAACAAACGAAATCGTGGGAAATCATCACCAAGATGGGTCAGTACATCACAGAGCAGTGGAACTCAATTGCAAAATCAACTGGGATTGCAATTAAGACCAGCGGACTGCCGGCACTCACTTCGTTTTCAGTTGACTCGAAGTTTGCACTTGAGTACAAAACGCTCATTACTCAAGAGATGCTGAAAAAGTCTTATCTTGCTGGAACAAGCGTTTATGTCGCAACCGTTCACACAAAAGAAATTGTTGACCGTTTCTTTACTGAACTAGAGCCAGTATTTGCATTAATCAAAGAATGCGAAGACGGCCGTGACGTACAGTCCTTGCTCGATGGACCTACCTGTAGCTCCGGCTTCAAACGCTTGAATTAGGACTGCTTTCGTTGATTGATTCCAAGTCTGAGTGGTTCAATGAAACCAACGTGGTATTTCAGCAGGTTTTAGACCAGGTTGCGTTGAATCTCAATGAGATTCATTCTGTTCATTACAGCACTAGGTTCTGGAACATTTTTGTCGGCCCTTGGCTTCAGCGTTTCGTAAATATGGTCATGCTTCGCATGTACGAAATTAAAAACAACGTAGAAGTACCAGTTACAACAATTAGTTATCAGCCAGCGAGCTCTCTTGTTGAATTTGCTGAACGGATGAAAACCTCAGAATTTGTCGAGTCTCTCCATGCAGAAGTTCTCGTGCAATTGAATTCATTAAAGGGGTCTTCTGGTATCGAGCGACGATTCAAAGATGAGCAATCGAATCAAAAACAGCACAGAATATTGGGCCGAATATACATTTCAACGACATATTTACCTCGACTAATGGAAGTTTTACTGCAGCTTCGCTTGGGCCGTTTACCGCAAAAATTACGTGTCTCTCAAATCTCTTACACGACTTTCAATCCTCAAATTAGAGATCTTCTGCGCAAATCAAACCAGTCGATGGCAAGTGGAACCGAAGTGACTCTTGCGCTACTGCCGAAATATTTGCCTTGCGTATACGTCGAAGGTTTTGAATCTTTGTTCGATACCTCAAAACCATGGAAGTCAGAACGATTCCCCAAAGTTATTTTTACCGCTAATCGCCATCTCTATGACGATGTATTCAATTTCTGGACAGCACTGGCGGTAGAAGGTGGCGGTCAGTTGGTCCTCGCACAGCACGGTGGCAACTATGGAATCTCTGAATTTCCATCCTTCGCCGAGAACCATGAAAACCTTGCTGCCGATCGATACATCACTTGGGGTTGGGATTCGAGCGGTACTACATATAAAGGATTCGCGTTACCACTGGTTGGTCGAACTTCACATTCACCAAACCCCAAGGGCTCATTGCTCGTGATCACGGACCAGCTTTGGAAGTACCCCCGATCTATCTTTTCGGATACGTCTGAAAGTTCAACATATCTCGACCATTTAACGTCAACTATCAACGGACTCCATTCAGACATACGCCCCGATGTGCTCCTTCGAATACACCATGCACACCAAGATGCTGGATCATCACAGACTGATTGGTGGAAACTGCACGCTCCAGATATCAAGCAAGACATGGAAGGTATCGGTTTCCAAAAACGGCTTGCCGAAAGTCGCTTGGTGCTTATCGCGCACAACGGAACCTCAATTCCTGAATCAATTGCTTTGCACGCTCCAACAATCATCACGTGGAGCGATTCGTACATGAAGGTCAGGCAAAGCGCTGAACCGGTTTTTAATGCATTAGAACAAGTTGGAATATTCCATCGCACACCGGAATCGGCAGCTTCGTTTATTAACTCCATTTGGGACGATGTCGATGGTTGGTGGAATTCACCCACAACAATCGATGCCCGTAAACAATTCACCGATCAATACGCACGAAGTGTTTCAAACCCCGTTCGGTTCTTGGCGAAAGCATTGCAATTCTGAACTACTAAATATCAGATAGGTTGACCATCGTGTCAAAGGTATTGATCACTACTTCTTCATTCAGTTTGGGCAATTTCGCCCAGGCAAAGTCCCTCCATGGCGCGGGTATCGCTATTGAATTGAACCCTCATGGACGACGACTTAGTGAGGACGAAGTTGCCGAACTTGTTGCCAATGATGTGATTGCAATTTTGGCAGGGCTGGAACCGCTCACCAACCGTGTCTTATCAAACGCGAAATCGCTCCGAGTAATCGCTCGATGTGGCACCGGATTAGACAGCGTGGATTTGCAAGCTGCGAGTCGGCTTGGAATTGATGTTTTTAATACTCCTGATGCACCGACACAGGCAGTAGCCGAACTTACGATTGCGCACATGTTGAATTCATTGCGACATATTTCAACCACAGATGCAAATATGCGATCAGGGAGTTGGACTCCAACAATGGGCTCATTGCTCGCAACGAAAACTGTTGGACTTATTGGTCTTGGCCGAATTGGAAATGCGGTTGCCAAACTTGCACAAGCATTTGGTTCGCGCGTCATCGCCTTTGATCCAGTCGTCAGTTCGCATGGTTCCGTTGAATTGCTCTCACTTGATGAGATCCTGCATCAATCTGACATTGTTTCCTTGCACGTACCAATCAATGATCAGACTCATCACATTCTTAATGCCCACAACATTTCACAGATGAAACCTGGATCGATCATCGTGAATGTTTCGCGCGGTGGTCTTATTGATGAGTCTGCACTTGAATCGGCATTGAAGTCTCAGCATTTATCTGGTGCGGCACTCGACTGTTTCGAAGACGAGCCTTACACGGGCCCATTGCTGCAACTTCCCAATGTCCAGGTCACCGCGCATATGGGTTCATATGCACGTGAAACCCGCGACCTTATGGAAGTTGAAGCAAGCACCAATTTGGTCAATGGACTTCGAAAGCGCGGATTGATCTAACCAATAGACTGAGGGCATGATCGCCGCTCTCATGATCGGCCGTGCGGGCAGCACTGGTTTCCCTGGAAAGAATGTCTCACTTGTCCTTGGACGACCACTCTGCGAGTACCCGCTCATGGCTGCATCGGGTTCCACAAACGTTGACCGAATTTTCATCTCAACCGACTCTGATCAAATTCGAAAAATCGGCGAAAAATACAATGCCACACATATTGAACGACCTGCACATTTAGCCACTAGTACCGCGTTGTCTGATGACGTTTTCGTGCATGCATTTGGCGTAATTAAAGAAACTTTGGCCGCAGAGGGACACCAGCTTGACTTCCTTGTCTTATTGTTCGCCAATGCAGCAACGATTAAAACTGGGTTCATTGATCAGGGCATCGAAATGTTGCGTAACGATCCGAAAATGGATGGTGCAGCAACGACTTCTATCTACAACATGTACAGCCCGCTGCGCGCACGAAAAATGGGAGCAGATGGTTACCTCAAGCCTTTCGTTCCATTCGAAGCCATCGGTGATCCTTCAACATTTAATACCAGTCGTGACTCTCAAGGTGATGTGTATTACACCGATGGTTCAACCATCGTGATTCGCCCTCGTTCGCTTGAAAATATTTCTGAAGGGCTACTTCCGCATAAGTGGATGGGACAGCACATCGGCTCTATCCCAAACTGGGGTGGATGCGACGTTGACTATGAGTGGCAAGTACCGATTGTTGAGTTTTGGCTCAAGGCTCACGGTTTTTCGGAAGGTTCGTAGTAGCGCGTTGCGCTAAGGGCTGCTCATGAGCGAACTTCGAATTGGCATTGCGGGGTACGGAGTCATCGGTAAGCGTCGTCGCGGATGCGTTGACGCAAACCCATTTATGACAACCGTTGCTGTATGCGATAAAAAGTTTGCAGATGACGGAACACTTGACGATGGAATTGCATACTCACGTGAATATGAGCAACTGTTTAATCACAATTTAAATGCGGTGCTCGTATGCATGAGCAATGACATGGCGGCAGAGATCACTATCGCTGCACTGGAACGCGGACTTCATGTGTTTTGTGAAAAACCACCAGCTCGAAATATGGCTGAACTACTCGCAGTTGTGGCGGCAGAAAAACTGCGGCCTGAACTGAAACTGATGTACGGGTTTAATCATCGGTACCACGATTCAGTACAAGATGCCCTCAAACTCATTCGTTCTGGATCACTCGGCAAGATCATCAACATGCGCGGTGTATATGGCAAGTCGAAACTCATCACGTTTGATCAAGCTGACTGGCGGGCAAAACGCGAGATGGCCGGTGGCGGCGTGCTGCTCGACCAAGGCATCCACATGGTCGACCTCATGCGCCTATTCGCCGGTGAATTCACCGACGTACATAGTTTTGTCTCCAATAATCATTGGAACTACGACGTAGAAGACAACGCGTATGCAATCATGCGAACTTCAGACGGAGTTGTTGCGATGCTTAATTCATCAGCAACACAATGGCGCCACCAGTTTTCACTCGACATCAACCTGCAGCGAGGAAGCATCATTCTCCGTGGGATTTTGAGTGGGTCGAAGAGTTATGGATCTGAGACCATGACCACCGTGTTTGCCAACCCAGACAGGGACAATGGAGATCCAAAAGAATCAACGCAGGAGTACAGCTTTGACCCATCGTGGACAGCAGAGATTGACGCATTCGCTGATGTTGTGCGCAATAACCTGCCAATTGAGAGCGGAACATCGCACGATGCCCTCATGACGATGCAACTGGTGCACAAGATTTACTACGCCGATCCAAAGTGGCGTGGTACCTACTCAATTCCTAATCCCGACTTCACCATTTAGCACTGGAGCAAATATGAGCGGTGTGCAAAATAAAAAGGTTCTCGTTACCGGAACATCAAGAGGAATTGGCCTTGCTATAGCTAAGGAATTCCTGTCCCAAGGTGCACAGGTATTTGGAACTGCAACAACGAGTTCTGCACCAAAGGAATTTTCGGGTTTTTGCGCAGCAGACTTCTCGAAGCGTGAAGGCATTCAGAAATGCGTAGATTTCGTTAATGAAGTTCAACCAGACATCGTTATCAACAACGCGGGCATCAACTCCCCTTCTTCGTTTGAAAGTATTGATTCCGAAAGGTTCCTAGAAATACAGCAGGTGAATGTTCTCGCACCGATGGAAATTTGTCGTGCAGCGATCCCACACATGGTCAAGCAAAACTGGGGTCGTATCGTCAATATTTCATCGGTATGGAGCAAGATCTCCAAAGAGCAACGGGCTCCATACTCTGCGAGCAAGTTTGCGCTCGATGGAATGACTTTGGCGCTTGCTATTGAGTACGCAAAGCGCAATGTATTGGCGAACTGTGTTGCACCAGGCTTTGTCGATACCGACATGACGCGCGGAATTCTCGGTGACGAGGGAATCAACAAGTTGATGCAAATTGTGCCTATTGGCCGACTTGCTCAGCCTGCAGAAATAGCAACTTTTGTTGTGTGGCTTGCAAGCGAATCAAACACGTACATCACTGGGCAGAACATTGCAGTTGATGGTGGCTTTACTCGTGCCTGATTCAATCTCCATTCAGTCGCATCGGGGCACATACGAGGCTCGCTTTACCCCAGAATTGCTGAAGGACCCGTCGGTGTTACTTGAAGGAGAACCTCACTTCATCATTGACAGCAATATTGCTCGCCTCTATTCACAGCAACTTCACAGTGTTCTCAGTCATCCAAATGTGATCCTCGTAGATGCCACCGAGCAAAACAAAAGTCTCGAATCAGCATCTCAAATCATCACCACTTTGGTCGCACAAAAAACACGTCGCAACCATCATTTGGTCGCTATTGGCGGCGGAATTATTCAAGATTTAGTGTGCTTCATTGCAAGCACACTTCTCCGTGGAGTTTCCTGGCAACTTGTTCCTACCACTCTCCTCGCACAGGCAGATTCATGCATTGGGTCAAAGAGTTCTATCAACGTTGGTGACGCGAAAAATATTGTCGGAACCTTTTACCCTCCAACAAAGATTTATATTGACCAGAACTTCCTCCATACATTGCACCAAAATGAAATCCACTCGGGAATCGGTGAAATACTGAAAGTCCACGCAATCGACTCTGCGGAATCTTTCAATCGCGTCGCCTCATCGCTGGAATCAATAACACACGATCTGGATACACTTCAGCCATTTATTTACTCTGCACTCACCATCAAAAAGCGATTCATCGAAGTTGATGAGTTTGATGAGGGAATTCGCAACATTTTCAACTTTGGCCACAGTTTCGGTCACGCAATTGAAAGCGCAACAAATTTTGGAATTCCACACGGAGTTGCAGTAACTATGGGCATGGACGTTGCCTGCCAGATTGCTACTTCACGCAACCTCCTACCAATCGGTGAGTCAGCCCGCATGCGCACTGCACTGAAAATGAACTACCAGACATTTGCGCATGTGCAGATTCCGCTCGATGCCTCTATGAATGCGCTGTTGAAAGACAAAAAGAACAGCTCTACTGAACTCGGTCTGATTCTTCCGGTAGGCCAGCAGGCGAACATAGAAAAAGTAATGGTTCCACCGAATGAAGAGTTTGTGGATCAATTTCGGCATGCTTTGGATGCAATCGCTCGATGACGAACTCTGTGCGTGTTGACGTAGTTGTTAACCAGTCGGATTTACGAGTAGGTGCAGATTTCACCATTCTTTGGGATGATTATTCAACTCGCGAAGATGTTATTTCTCTTCCGGAATACGTTGAACTTCATGGAGACCGACTGCGCCTTCATTTTGCTGATTTCATCGACCAAGTCGCACAAACTCCGCTTAGTGGTGGCACCGTTTCTGAGCTTCTCCTCATTCGAAAAGATTTTAGTTATTGGTGGATGACACTTTTTGCTGCCACGAGATGGGACCCAACAAGCAACATCACTCATGCGGTGAAATTACTGGCATTTGCTGAAATCTGTTCGCAGATTTCAGCTACCAACGTTTCCATCCGTCTATCCAACCAACAAGTGTCTGAAGCAATTCACGGATACTGCAAGTCAAAGAGCATTGCGACAACAGAACCACTTAAGTTTCGCAATCAATCAAGTCCTTCGCTACTTCGATTCCGCGCAGTCGCCGCAATTGTGAAATTTGCAATTACGCATCGACGGATCAAGGCACTGGATGGCAAAAGTCAGGCACGTACATTAATCGTTGATCATTTCGTGCGATTTAACGAATCAGTTATTGACGGTGGTCAATACGAGTCTCAATACTGGAAAGCATTAGACAGCGTTTTGCCGACAATTGAACATGGAATTCGCTGGATGCATCACTTTGTTCCAGGCTTCCGCTCAATTCGCGCGACAGAGCAATTGCTGTCGACACTCAACAAAAAGTCTGTAAACAAACACGCACAATTTGAGTCTCGGCTAGCTGCTTCTTGCGTGCTCCCGATTTTGCGTGAACTGAAGCAGCTGAAGCGCGTGGCTCGTGTTTCGAGTAATCACTCTTCGTTCTTTGTCGATGGTCGCTCTGGAGTTGATTTCAGGGCGCTATTTGCTGAGCAATGGAGTGAATCGCTCTGCGGAAGTACAGCTACTCGACACCTAATCATCCTTCGCCAGCAAGAAGCAGTGCTCGAGTCACTTCCTACGCAAAAGAATGGCCTGTTCTTGTGCGAGAACCAGCCGTGGGAATCTGCGTTCACTTATGCGTGGCATAAGTACGGACACAGCAAGTTGACAGCAGTGGTTCACGCACCAATTCGATTTTGGGATTTCCGATATTTCACGCTCGGTCGCGCACTTCGTGCGAATCAGCAGCATGCAACAAGTAAACCGACACCTTCAGTTGTTGCCGTGAATAGCGAAATTTCACGAGCATTTATGTCAATCGCTCAAGCTCCTACAGATCGAATTTTTGAAGTCGAGTCGTTGATGTTTAACCATTTAATTGCTACAAAAGCCGAAGGTGCGCAAAAAGACATCTTGCTCATTGTCGGGGACTTCTTCCCACATCTCAACGACCGGCTCATCAATTTGATCAAAAATGCTGAATATATTCGCAGCACCAATTTGGAAATCGTCTTCAAGCCGCATCCAATGAACACGAACCTGCCGGATTTTTCTGGTCTTCCATCTGTTCGAGTGTCGACAACTGATTTAGGCGATTTGCTTCCTCGTGCTCATACCGCCATTTCTTGTAATTCAAGCACCGCGGCACTTGAGTGCTTTATGTACGGTGTAAAAACGATTTCGTATGTTGACCCCGAAGCTTTGAATTCAAGCCCCTTGCGTGGAGTCTCGGGAGCGGTATTTGTTACATCTAGCGAACAACTTGATGTCGCACTCACAGACACTCGCACAGACAATCAAGAGAACCAATCACTTTTGATTCTTGACCCTGCAATACCTCGTTGGAAAGCGCTTCTCGCTTAATCCTCGCTGAGTAGTCTTTTACACGTGAGTGGAGAATCTGAACATTCGCTCATTGCGCCTGAAATATTTGAAACGGAAACTCAAGCATTCCAGGCTGCAAGTTCCAGACTTGTTGATGCAATCACTTCCAACATTTCCACCAAGAACACAAGCATTCTTGTTCTTGCAGGAGGCAACTCCGTTAATTCGGTGATGCGCATTGCCTTCCAATCTGACATCAATTGGTCGCTGGTGCATCTTGTGCTTGCCGATGAACGTTGTGTTCCAATCGGTCACAAAGACCGCAATGACTCTGTGCTTAACACACTTATTGATGCTGCTTCGCTTGCAGATCGTCCCGTCATACATGGCATACCCGCAGAACTTGGTCCAGGTCTTGGTGCAGAGAAATTTGCTGAACAGTTAGCTGTAATTGGACAACCAGATGTTGCGCTTCTAGGAGTTGCCAACGATGGCCACATCGCCAGTCTGTTTCCTCATTCGACTGCTTTGTCTGCATCTGGATATGCGGTATCTGTTACTGACAGCGCAAAAGAGCCTCGGGATCGCGTTTCCTGTTCTTTGGCGTATCTCACCCGCGCCACATACAGAATTGCCCTGCAAACGGGGCATAATAAGAGGGATATTTTCGTGCGACTCCAGCAGGGAGAGCGACTTCCGCTTGCATTATTTTCACCAACTCACTGGTTCATGGATTACAACGCGACTCGTTGATCGGCGTTGCACATTGAGGACTTCATGAAAACGGTCATTTTGTGTGGTGGTCTTGGCACTCGTATTCGCGATGTTGCTGACGACATTCCGAAACCCATGATTCGCGTTGGTGGCATGCCCATTATTTGGCACCTCATGAAATATTACGCATCATTTGGACACACCGAGTTTGTGTTGTGCATGGGTTACAAGGGTGACGTCATCCGTGATTTCTTTATTTCAGCAATGTCAGCAGAAAGTGTTTTGACCACGGTTGATACAGAAACCGAACACGTGCAATTTTCCCCTAGTGACGAATTCACGAATTGGTCAGTCACTCTTGCAAGCACTGGACAAGACGCAATGACCGGTGCGCGAATTTACAAAGTTCGCAACTATCTGAACAATGAACCTTTCATGCTCACTTATGGTGACGGTTTAAGCGATATCAATTTGGACTCACTCCTTGCTTATCATCGTTCAAAGAATCTCACGGTCACTGTTACTGGCGTGCGACCTCCGGCCAGGTTCGGTGAACTACAAATTGATTCTTCTGGCATTGCTTCTGGATTTAACGAAAAGCCACAAGCCAGCGCCGGAATGATTTCGGGTGGATTCTTTGTGTGTGAATCAGCAGTGTTTGATCACATGAATAATCGAGAGGATCTCGTCTTTGAACAAGGTCCCATGCAGTCTCTTGTTGCTGAGAAGCATCTTGCTGTTTACCAGCACGATGGTTTCTGGCAATGCATGGATACGTTCCGTGATTGGCAGTTACTTAACTCAATGATTGATCAGGAAAAGGCGCCATGGAAAGTTTGGTAAGCGCACTCGAATCTTTCCGCGGAAAACGAGTACTCATCACAGGCAACACTGGGTTCAAAGGTTCTTGGCTGAGTTTGTGGTTGCACAACCATGGGGCAGAAGTGTTCGGCTATGCGCTTCCCGCACTTCCCCACTCACATTTCAACGACTTGGCGTTGGGTTCGGTCATTGATCATTGCGATGGCGACGTTCGTGATCTTGCAAGTCTGAAAAAACGATTTGAAGAAGTTCAGCCACATGCTGTTTTCCATCTGGCGGCACAGCCACTTGTGCGCCTTTCGTATCGCGACCCAGTACAAACGTTCGATACCAATATCGGTGGATCGACAAATGTTTTGGAATGTGTTCGACTTACCGATTCGGTCCAAGCGCTCATTTTCATCACTTCAGATAAGTGCTACCGAAATATCGAACAAGTAGCTGGGTACATCGAAGACGATGTACTTGGTGGCAACGACCCTTACAGCGCTTCAAAAGGGGCTGCCGAGCTTGTATTTGCTGCTTATAACGCTTCCTTCTTCATACAACGCGAGGGCTTAATCGCTGCTTCAGCTCGCGCCGGAAATGTCATTGGTGGTGGCGATTGGGCCGAAGATCGAATTATTCCTGACTGCATTCGTTCCCTGCAACAAAAATCTGCGATCGTCATTCGCAATCCACACGCCACTCGACCTTGGCAACACGTGCTCGAGCCACTTTCTGGTTACATCATGCTTGGCAGCGCAATGCTGAAGGGCGATAACAGCGTTTCGGGTTCATGGAACTTCGGTCCTCGAGAAGATGAAGTTCGATCAGTAGACGACGTAACACGCGAAGTTATCAGGGTGTGGGGCGATGGATCAGTCAAACTCGACGACAACCAAAATCATCCGCACGAAGCGACTTTGTTGCAGCTTGATTGTTCAAAGGCACGCACCGAACTTGGCTGGGCGCCTCGCTGGGATTTCCTCACAACAATGGATAAGACAGTTTCTTGGTATCAATCTGTTCATCAAGGAACTAATGCCCTATCTGTAACCCAGAAGCATCTGGACGAATATGAAAAGAGCAAACGTGATTGATGGAGTAATTATCACACCATTGCGTCAGATATTGGATGAGCGCGGCAAAGTCATGCACATGCTGAGGTCTACTGATGAACATTTCACTCAGTTCGGAGAAATCTATTTCTCGACGGTTTTTCCTGATGCAGTGAAGGCTTGGCACATCCATAAAAAAATGACACTGAACTATGCCGTGCCGGTTGGACGAATCAAGTTTGTATTGTTTGACGATCGCGAAGGAAGTTCGACTCGCGGTGAAATTCAAGAAATCTTTATGGGCCCTGACAATTACGTGCTCGTCACCGTTCCCCCGATGGTGTGGAATGGCTTTAAGGGTGTTGGACCAGACGCATCACTCGTTGCGAACTGTGCATCGATTCCCCATGATCCGGATGAAATTGACCGCTGTGATCCTGCAGATACGCGTATCCCTTACGACTGGGCACTGAAGCACAAATGAGCGCGACTGTCCTCCTGGTAGGAGGATTCGGAAATCTGGGTGGGCGTATCGCTGCACACCTTTCACAATCGCAAAATCACCATATTGTTCTTGCTTCACGCAAGAAACAAGTTGCTCCAGACTGGGCGAAGAGTGCTCAGACGATTCAACTTGATCTCACTGATCCAACGACCTTTTCAAATATTCCAAATTCAGTCAATTGCATCATCCAGCTTGCAGGTACAAACGATGTTGATTCGGTGCAGAATCCAGAACTCGCACACAAAGTCACTACAGCGGGTACGACAGCACTCTTGAATAATGCTATTCGTCAAGGCATCCAACGATTTATCTACTTCTCCACGGCTCATGTTTATGGTGCGCCGCTAACAGGCGATTTCACAGAGGAATCGCCAACAAATGCAGTTCATCCCTACGCCACAACGCATTTAGAAGCCGAGTCTGCAGTCGGTGCCGCTCATGATCGTGGCGAAATACAGGGCCTTCGAGTTCGACTGTCCAATGGATATGGCCGGCCAATGGCATACGAGGCCGCAGATTGGCGGACTTTGACAAGCGATTTGTGCAGACAAGCGGTGTTAGAAAAGCGGATGGAGATGCGCACCGACGGTCTTCAGGAGCGCAATTTCATCACCAAGACTGATATCTCACGAGCAGTTCAGCACCTGATCGAACTTCCCAAAATCCAAGTCGGCGACGGACTGTTCAATTTGGGCGGATCGCAATCACAGACTCTGCTTGCAATGGCTGAAACCATTCAAAATCGCGCGAAGACGAAATTCAATGTGGAAATTCCGCTCCATAGACCCGAGCCAACTACCTCAAAAATTCAACATTTGAACTTCGACATTAAAAAGTTGCTGCAAACCGGATTTTCGCTTACCGAGGACACAGCCGGTGAAATAGATGACTTTCTCGACATGATTGAATTGCACAAGCGATCATGAACAACTCTCCGCTCGTTTCCATTGTTATACCGACCTACAACCATGCGCCTATGTTGCAACGCGCATTGGAGACCGTGATTGAGCAGAGCTACCAAAATTGGAATGCAATTGTGGTAAACAATTTTTCAACGGATAACACGCTTGAAGTAGTTGCCAAATTCAATGATCCACGAATTCAATGCGTCAACTTCCGCAACAATGGTGTTATTGGTGCGTCGAGAAATGAAGGAATCGCGCTTGCGACTGGTGAATTCATCGCATTTTTAGATTCTGATGACACCTGGTTTCCAACAAAAATCGAAAAATGTGTAGCTGTGCTTAACAACGGATCGGACCTTGTTTGCCACGCGGAGTACTGGATTGATGAGAGCGGGAAATCACGACTCGTTACATATGGGCCAAGTCAAGCTGCTACTCATCACAATTTGATTTATCGAGGTAATCGCATCAGTACTTCCGCAACAATGGTTCGTGCATCATTGCTAAAAGAGGTAAACGGTTTTGATGTTTCACCTGAATTGATCTCGACCGAAGATTACGACCTGTGGATTCGCCTAGCTGCAAAGTCGAACAAGTTTGCATTTATTGACGAACCCCTTGGGGAATACCACCGCCACGACAACAATGTCAGTGCAAATATTGAAAAACATTTGGCAGCCGAATTATCACTCCTTGCCAAGCACTTTTCTGCAAATGCACAATTTGAAAACGTGCTTGCACGACGTCGTCGAAAAGCATTGGCTTACTATGGCGCGGGGCGTTCTCTGCATCGAACGAGTAAGTATTTTCTTGCGTTAAAGAAATACGCCCGTTCAATGATTATCTGGCCTATTTCAATACGGCTCTACGCAGCAGTCTTGCTTTCGTTGGTGGGATTTTTTACACCAAAAAGCAAGTAGCGTTACGGTTATCGAAACCGAACGCGATATTCGATATTTTGCCTATGCGCGACATGCGCTTGCTGAGGCACTACGGATCTGCAAATGTGGACCAGGCGACACCGTTCTCGTTCCTGAATTCATTTGCCGAGATGTTTTAAGTTCAATCCACGCAGTCGGATCCACCCCGGTCTTCTATCCAGTAGATCGCTCCCTTTCTCCTACGAATTTGCTGAACTCACAAAAATGCAAAGCCGTGCTGGCAGTCAACTACTTCGGATTTGCTCAAGACTTAGCCCCCTTTCACGAATATTGCTTACAAACCGGAGCGACTCTCATTGAGGACAATGCTCACGGCTTTCTCAGCAAAGACTCAGATGGAAACTTGCTTGGCGCTCGGACCAACCTCGGAATAACCAGCATTCGAAAGACTGTCCGCTTGGTTAATGGAGCTGCACTCCATGTTTCCGGGAAAGAGTATTTAGACCTTGCGGCGCATCAACTTGAATTTGAAAATAATGGCGTCGCAAAGGGGTTCGTTCTCCGTAAATTGTCAGCTCAGATTCAACGTTCAACAAAAATTCCAACTTTGTCACTTTTCCAATTCACCATTCGCATTCTGCGATTACTCGCTACAGGATCGCGTCTTCCACGGTCCACTCGGGAGAGCGAAACCGATCTTCCAGTACCGGCAGCTCCAGACCACTCCGTTCTAAAACTCATTAGTTCCCTTGACCCGGGTGCTGAAATTTTGCGCCGCCAAGAACTGTTCAATCGAGTTCTTGATCGAGTACAAGGATTAGATATTGAACCGATATTCAACCGCTTAGAGGTTGGTACTTCGCCATACGGTTTTGCATTCGTCGGCGAGAACAATGCTGTAAATCAGATGCGCAAAAAGTTGCGTGGACTTTCTGTCGAAGTGATTCACTGGCCTGATCTCCCCGATGCAGTGCACATTGCAGACGAACACTTTTACCGAAATGTTTGGGTGGTGAATTTTCTGTGAGCACTAACTGGACAGTTTTTGAAGGCGATGACGATGCCTGGAATGCACTGCTCAAGCAATTGCGGCAAACATGTGTCTACCAATCTTCTCATTGGGCACGCCACAAATCTGCTGCTGGTTGGACCAATATTCGCTTGGTTAAGACAATCAATGATTCGTACATAGCAATTCAATGCCTCGTTCGCAGAGGTCCATTCGGAACAGTAATGGCATGGGCGCCTGGTGGTTTTGGTGGCAACCTTACACTTCTTAATAACGAATTTTCATCGTTACTTAAACATCTTCTCGCCGCACGTTTTCTCTATGTTCGCTTCGGAATGATGATTGAATCTACAGAGAAACAGGCATCACATTTTGCAAGTGCCGGTTTTAGGAAAATCCAAAACCCAATTGGCGCAAAACAAAGCATGTTGCTCAGTGTGCATGCGGATCAAGAGACAATGTTGACTGCGACTTCAAGCAATTGGAAGCGCAACTACAAAAGATCACTTCGTTCTCCAACTGCACCATACGTCTGGAATAACGCAAGTCCAGATCAGCTTGAAGATGCCTACCGACTTATGGATGAGTACAAGAAGGTTGAGGGCGTGAAATTGCAGATGACTACATCAGAGATTCGCAGTATTCAAGAATGCTTTGGGCATGATTTAGTCTTGATACGCATGGATGACGAAGCAGGAACGTTACTTTCAGTTCGAGGCGCACTGATTCAACAATCAACTGCGTGGGACTTTATTGCAGTAACCACTCCAGAAGGTCGGAAAACATACTCATCACATCGCAGCCTCATTTCGCTGGCTCAAGAGTGTGCGAAACGAGGCTGTACAACACTTGAGCTTGGTGGAATTGACCCTGAGAAGAACAAGGGTGTATTCGATTTCAAAAACGGCACTGGCGCCCAAATAACCACCTATTTAGGCGAATGGGAAGCTGCGCATCCATCTTGGATTCGCTCGGTCATTAGTAGAATTATCTCAGCAAAGGCCCAATAACAAGCACCTCTTGTGAACGTGCTCGTTACTACACCGTGAGAGTGAACCGCAATCTATGAGCGAACTCGCGTCTTATTCCATCCAGGCAGTTTTCTTTGCGCTGATTGCAGTTGTTGTCGTGTCCCGCTCAAAAAAAACCGACCTTTATCAATTTGCGCTTATTTCAATTTGGTTGGTTGGTGTACTTACAATTTACATCCGATATCGCGAAGGTCAAGACCTTTTCTACTCAAATGATCAGCTCTTCCACCAACAGGTCATTCAGTACTACCTTCCTATTGTTGGACTTCACTTAAGTTCTGTAGTCAGCTTGAGATATTTATTGACCGTCCCGGTTTACTTCATTTCACTTCTAGGCTTTAACTCGCTGCTAATAATCAAGTTTTTTCAACTCAGCGCACTCCTGTTCGTTTATCAACGGTCACGGTTATTTATCGAAGCGCAAAAGCTGAACGTCAGATTTTGGCAACTTCCACTAATCGCCGGTCCAATTTTGGTGTTCATGTCATTGCTTTCACTCCGAGACGTACTGCTTGCATACTTTGCACTTCTCTTCATTACTGCACCTGATTACAAGGGTAAAATCCTCGGTCTCTGTGGGGCATTCCTATTACGCCCTCACTTAGCAGTTGCCCTAGCCTTCGGGTACGCGATTTGTTTTGTCTATTCAAAGTGGAAACCAAAATATCAAAGCTTCGGTCTTGCAGTAATTGCACTTATTTCATACATGTTCGGAACCGCTGCATACTGGGTAGGAGCCGTAATCCAAAAGGGTGCAAACTTTGACGCTCCAAACACGGTCTTTACTCAATTCAAGTTTTCTCAACTAGCAGCGAATTTTTTTGGCTTGCAATTCCTTGCCCTCAGCAACCCTGAAAATGGCTTGGTGGCATCATCGACCACATCGCTCCTTCTTTCGCGAATTGTTTTTTTCGACACCATCTTGATTCCAGTACTCTTCCTATCAGCAGTATTTCGACATCCTCAATTTCTCACTAAAGAGAAGGTAGTTGTGCTGCAAGCCTTTATGTTTTTCTACGGTGTGGTTTCCCAGACAGCATGGAACTCCACTCGACAAAATATTCCATTCATTGCTTGCATGGGCGTACTCGCAGTTGCCGACATTGAGCACTACCGTAAAATCAAGGCAGCAGTTGGCACAAAACTGCTAGCAGCAACCCGCTAACGCCATGCCTAAATTGCATTTTGTCGTTAACGAAGACTGGGCGTTTTTCTCTCATTTTTTTGAACGAGCAATTGCAGCTCAGTCGGCCGGATACAACGTAGGAATCAGCGCACACTGTGGTGAAAAGAAAGCTGTGCTCGAAGGCGCAGGTTTCACTCTTTATCCGCACGACATTTCAAGAAGCGGAACAAATCCGTTTATTGAAATTCAAAATCTTCTCGCAATGGTCAAAGTGTTTCGCAAATCATCACCAGACATCATCCACCTCATAGCGCTTAAGCCGATTGTGATTGGGGCGATCGCTGCTCGCATATACGGAAAAGCACAAGTTGTCTGTGCGCCAATTGGAATGGGTTACCTATTTTCATCTAATGATCGAAAGGCGCGCTTACTTCAGCCACTCGTCCGCTTCGTCCTGCGCCGTCTTTTGAATTTCAAAAATACTCAAGTAATCATCGAAAACGATGAAGACTGCGCATCGTTGATTTCTGGAAACTACGTAAAAAAGTCAAACATCCAAGTAATCAAGGGAGCTGGCGTCGATCTCTCTTTATATAGAGCGATCCCAGAGAACCTTGATACTCAAGTAGTCACGATGTTTGCTCGAGTGCTTCGAGATAAGGGGGTTTTGGATTTTGTCGAGGCTGCGAAAATTGTTCATCACAAATTCCCAAACGCAATATTTCAACTAGTTGGTGACTGCGACCTCGGAAATCCAACTTCATTTAGCGAACACGAAGTCCATTCTTGGGAAGCTTCTGGATCAATCAAATGGCTTGGTTATCGAGCTGATGTGCCGGAGTTACTCGTGGCTTCAAACATTGTCTGTTTGCCGTCATACCGAGAAGGGCTGCCTAAAACGTTGATCGAGGCATGCGCGGCTCAACGGGCAATCGTTGCAACAGATGTGACTGGGTGTCGTGAAGTAGTTGCACATGAATCCAATGGTTTACTTGTGCCAGTGCGCAACCCAGAGAGACTTGCTGAAGCAATTTCGCAATTACTTGGTGATCCAGTTCAGCGCACTACATTTGCGAGAAATGGACGAGTCAGAGCTGAAACTGAATTTGCTTCGTCTATTGTGATTGAGCAAACCCTTGCCGTCTATAAGAAAGTGCTCAGCGTTTGATTACTCCAATTCTCGCAACGGCTCTTTTCTTGGTTTCGGCTATCGCAACTCGTCAACTTGTTGCTCATTCGCATCGGTTGTCTACCTTGGACGTCCCAAATGAGCGAAGTTCGCACCTCACCCCCACCCCTCGTGGTGGAGGAATTGCGTTTGTTGCAGCTTCCCTAGTTGGCTTTCTTCTTCTACTGCTCAATAAGGATCTAGATCGTGTTGATCTTCTTGCGCTCTGTTGTGCAGGAGTAATCGTCGCAATTGCTGGCTATCTCG
>JBAXBR010000021.1:0-22016 GCA_037141855.1 Actinomycetota bacterium
GACACAGCGCTCGCACAGCGAATTGTCAGTCAACTGAACATGATGATCTAGGACTTTTCTCGTTCATTAGGCTTGGGTACATGGCGTTGTCACACGATCCTGCGGTGAACGCAAAACTTGAAGAACTTGTTGCCCGCGACGCCGAATTTGGTGCCCGCGCAGAACTGCGGGTCATTGCCAAGTACGGCAAGGACGCCTCGATGGAGGATTACCACTTCAGCAAGTCTTTCGCGCGAGAAAGTCAGGCTTCACAGCAGATCGACTGGGTGCACCAAGGCTGGTTGAGGCCGGTGCGTTTCGCCTACCGCCACACTCCTCGATGGGTTCGTTTTGCAGTAAAAAAGGTGGCCTCGTGAGGCACTCATTCATCGTTGTCACCAGTGGTGCTCAAGGCTCCGTGCGTCAACTTCGCAAAACTGCAAACTCGCTTCTTGAAAGCTCGATCGTTCCAAACCATTGGATCATCAGCGAATCGACACTCGATCACGAACGAGTTACCCGCACACGCAAAATGCGCACCAGTTCAATCGTTATTGCGCGAAGCGATGTAGTGGTCATTGAACATGCAGTCGTGGTATTCCTTCGTGCAGGAGACATGCTCTCCCCTCAAGCGCTGGCAACAATCGACCAAAAGTTGACCGAGCAACCCGGTCTTGATTTCATCTACGGCGATTCATCGCATGGCAGGCCGTCACGATTCGAAGAAGTGACCAACGTGCGCCGCCCAGGTTGGTCGCCAGAGCGCCTTCGTTCGCACAACTATGTTGGCGAACTCGTAGCAGTGCGAGCACGCGTTGCTGCTTCTGCGGGCGGCGCAACATTGCTCTCCAAACTTCACAGTCACGACCGGTCACTACGCCTTTCCGAACACAGCAAGAATGCGACCCGAATTGCCGAAGTGTTGTACGAATCGACGCAAGACCACATTGAGCCATCTGCAAGCCTGGCTGCAGTTCGCGAACACTGTGACCGAACAGGAATTAACGCTGAGTGCAGCATTGACGCTCACGTTCCCGTCGTGCGAGTAAATCGCCATGTCTCACGCAAACCAAAGATCAGTGTCATTGTGCCAACACGCGGAACGGTGCAAGAGATTCGCGGAACAAACATCGTCATGGCGGCACACGCACTGCGTTCTTTGCGCAATACCTGCACCTACAAAAACCTTGAGATTATTGCCGTACTCGATAAGGAAACGTCACAGGAATCCCGCACCGAAATTATTGATGCATGCGGAAATGCAATCAAGGTCGTCGAATACGACCAAGAGTTCAACTTTGCCGAAAAAGTGAACCTCGGAGTTGTGAATTCCGATGGCGACTATTTGTTGCTTCTCAACGACGACACCGAATTCATTTCTCCCGACACCATTGAAACGCTGATGGGCCTCCTCGAAGACCCCGAAGTTGCCATGGCCGGACCAATGTTGTTGTACGAAGACGGCCTCATTCAAAGTGCCGGGCACATTTTGAACCCAATCCCCTACGACCTCTACCGTCATCGGTCACCACAACATGTTGGAGCACAAAATATGCTGCGCGTTCAACGTGAAGTTTCAGGTGTCATTGCTGCCTGTGTGCTCATTAAGCGCAGTGCGTTCCTCGAAGTTGGTGGTCTGTGCACGCTATTTCCTTCCAACTACAACGATGTTGACTTCGGGCTCAAACTTCGTGATGCCGGATACCGAATTGTGTGGACACCGCATGCGCAGCTGTACCACTTCGAGTCACAAACCAGGTCGCCGAAACTGCGCCCCTTTGAAGTTGCCTCAATCGGTAAGCGCTGGCGCGACAAGTTAGACGATGACCCATATTTCAATCCACATCTCGAGCGTTACATCTCTGTATGGAAGCAAAACGTGCTTGGTCAGAGATCGTTGGTTGAAGCGCTTGGGCCAACTGCCCCAATTGCTTCAAAGTAATCGAGGTGTGCGCGCACCACGTGCACAACATCCACATCGTCCAAGACTTCAATTTTGAATTCTTCGGCTTTGCCAAACAGATACGCGGTTAGCGTCTCTTCACCTACAACGAGCGTTGAATCGATGCCTTGTTTGCGATCGATGACGTCGGATGGTTGTAACCCCTTTTCGTGCATCCAGCGCATATGCAAGACCAGCAACTTGCGAAGTTCCTCAAACGTCAAGCGCGACTGTGTGTCAGCAGGTAAATGATCGGCCACAAATTGCGTTGCTTCGTCGGGGTCGTACACCGCGCGTGGGGCAACACCATCTAAACGATGTGCTTCACGACCAACCACAACCGCAGCAATGACAAACGTCGAAACTGCAGATAGAACCGCAAAAACGAGTGTTATCGCAGACATGCTGCGTTACTCACTTAGATGCCGATGCGCTGTGCAAGAAGTTCACGGTGATACGAAGGATCACCGAACAACAACTCGCTCGACTTTGCACGCTTAAAGTACAAGTGCGCTGGGTGTTCCCAGGTAAAGCCGATACCACCATGGATCTGAATGTTTTCGGCAGCAGCGTGGAAGTACGCCTCTGAGCAATACGCCTTAGCAAGTGAAGCAACCGAAGCGAGTTCGTCGTTCATTTCTGCTGCACACCACATGCCGTAGTAAGCAGCCGACTTTGCTGATTCAACTTCAAGCAACATGTCTGCACACTTGTGCTTGATTGCTTGGAACGAACCAATTGGTCGACCGAACTGCACGCGAACTTTGGCGTACTCCACTGCCATTTCAAGAACTTTCTGTGCGCCACCAACTTGCTCTGCGGCAAGTGCAACAGCAGCAAGATCAAACACCTTGCTCAACACGTCCCAGCCCTTACCTTCTGTGCCAACCAACGTTGCTGGAGTTGCATTGAACTCCAACTTTGCTTGCTTACGGGTTTGGTCCATGGTGGAAAGTGCTGTGCGAGTAAGGCCCTTTGCTGCTCCATCAACTGCGAACAGCGAAACACCCTTGCCCGTGCGTGCCGCAACGATGATCAATCCTGCGGTGTGTCCGTCAAGAACAAACATCTTGGTTCCAGTCAGCGTGAAATCGCTTCCACTGCCCTTGGCCTCCATGGTGATTCCCTTTTCGTCCCACTTGCCCGAAGGCTCGGTGGAAGCAAGTGCTGCAATGGTTTCACCACTTGCAATGCCAGGTAGGTATTTCTTCTTTGCAGCGTCGTCGCCACTGAGCAACAACGCGTTCGCTGCAAGAACAACGGTGGAGAAATACGGTGCGCACAACAATGCGCGACCCATTTCTTCAAGCACTACTCCAAGTTCGATGAAGCTGAAGCCGGAGCCACCAAATTCTTCAGGAATCGAAAGTCCTTGCAGACCCATCTGCTCACCCATCTGTGACCACACGGCTGGATCGAAACCGTTGACGGTTTCCATCTGCTCACGCACGGCTGTTTCTGGCGACTTCGAGTCGAGAAACGCGCGGACTGTTTTACGGAGTTCTTCTTGTTCTTCTGAGAATGCAAAGTTCATGCGAACATCCTTGCCCAAACACCATCCCGCGCGCCAATTCGAGTGTGTACACCCATGTACACAAAATTGCAGGTAACCCGTATCCTGATCTCATGGCCAAACCCGCAAAACCCGCATCCGCGCGGCAACTCGGTATCCGTGAACTCCGCGAACAGTCCGCCAAATTCGTTCAGCGTGCAGGTGCCGGCGAAAACATTGTGGTCACCGTCAGTGGAGAACCAGTCGCGCTTCTTGGCCCACTCCATTCCACAAGCGAGCAGGTTTCCATCACCGAACTTGTTGCCAAAACCGCACTCATTGCCCCGCGCAGAAAAGATGAATTCGTATTAAGCGACCCTGTTGCCGTGCACAGCGGTGCACGCATCGACCAGTTGCTGCGCGAGGTACGCGGATGACCGTTGTTCTCGACACCAGTGCGCTCGTTGCATTGCATATTTCCGGGCCAGGCCGAACCATCACGCACGATGCGTTAAAAAGTGACCCACACTGGTGCGCCAGTGCAATCGCGCTTACTGAAGCACTGGCCGTCATCGATCGGCTGACCGAGGAACCAATTCTTCGTCGCGATCTTGAAGACGCCGTTCGCCATACGTGGGACTACATCGCAGTCGTTCCACTCGATCAACGCTGTCTTGACGACGCATCGCACCTCATTCGTGAGCAGCCCCTACATATCAGCGATGCCCTGCACCTTGCTGCCGCTCAGCGCCTGCCCCAGCCTGTTTCGTTTGTAACCTTCGATCCAGCGCAAATACCTGTCGCACTCTCACTTGGATTCGAGGTCGTTTCATCATGAGCGCAACGCTGCACTGGAAAGACACCAATGTTGAAGTCCACAAAGTTGTTGTTGGCCCATACGACAACAATGTGTTTGTTATTCGCTGCACGGCAACCGGTGAAGCGGTTCTTATCGACGCAGCAAACGAACACGAACAGCTATTGGAGCTATGTCGCACTCTCGGCGTACGTCGCGTTCTCGAAACGCACGGCCACTGGGACCACATTCAGGCAGTACCCGCAATGCGTGAAGCAGGATACGAAGTTGCCGTTACCGCACTAGATGCCCCACGTTTAAAAGACGTCGGTTACGACGTATTCATCGATGATGCCGAAGTGATTGAAGTTGGCAAGTTACGCCTGCATGCCATTCACAACCCCGGCCACACCGAAGGTTCCATCTCTTTTGCCGTTGCCAATACACCGCTGTTGTTCACCGGCGACACGCTGTTTCCAGGCGGGCCAGGAAACACCGCCCTCGAAGGTGGCGACTTCGACACCATCATTCATTCAATCGATACGAAACTCTTCACGTTTCCAGCCGACACCATTGTTCTTCCTGGCCATGGTCTAGACACCACGATTGGCAATGAACGCCCGCATCTGCAGGAGTGGGTCGACCGCAAGTGGTAAACAATTCTCGATGAGCACAACGGCCTCACCTCGCCTCGGCGGAATGGTTCCCGGTGATTCTGCATTCACTGAGGCATCACTAACATCGCGAATCACTCCAGACGGTCATCCAAAGCCAGAGCTTCGTGCAGAACTTCGACACATTCCCAATGTTCGCAATGCCATTTCGGTAGCAAGCATTTACGTTCAGAACATTGCAATCGTGTGGGCAGCGCTCAAACTGCACAATCCAATTACGTATGTCATTGCTTTCGTACTAATGGGTCGCGCTCATGCGCAAATTTTGGCCATGATGCACGAATCAGTTCACCGCCTGTTGTTCAGTAAACGAAAACTTAACGACTTCGCAGGAAGATGGCTGCTCGGTTATCTCTCATTCGTCAATTCCGATGCGTATCGCTATGTACACATGGCACACCATCGCGAAGAGTTCGGTCCTAACGAACCCGACATTCCTCTGTATGCCAATTACCCAATTACTCGAAACAGTTTCTGGCGCAAGATGCGCCGCGACGCATTGGGTATTTCGGGTTTCAAAATGCTTCGTGGTCAATTCCGCCATCCATTTCGAAAAGACGGTTTCGGCAAACGAACACAAGCGAAAATTCTCGCCACGCAACTTGTCTTACTCGTTGCAATTTCCGTTGCTTCGAATCCACTTGTTTACGTTGTGTTCTGGTTCATCCCGCAACTCACGGTGTGGCGTGTAATGAACCGATTGCGTTCCATTGCCGAACATGGTGGACTGCGCGCAGACGATGACCGACGTGTGACTACGCATTCAGTGCGTCAACATCCAATTGCAAGCTTTCTCTTTGTGCCGTTCAACCTGGGTTGGCACATTGCACATCACTCAGATGCTGGAATTCCATTCCGCTCGTTGCCGAAATATCACGCGGAATTGCGCAAGTCAGGTTTCGTGAACGACATCTACGAATACCCCAATTACCGCGCCATTTGGCGAGCCCTCCGCGCCGCCTAAGGGCAGGATTAATTTCCACTACGCCCGTAGTGCTAATTCCCAAAGCCCTGAATACACTTGAGCCTGTGACCGAACTGTTCAGGGTTGACAACCTCCACGCCAAGCCGGTGGAAGGCGAAGCCGAGATTCTTCGTGGCCTTTCCATCACCGTAAATGAAGGCGAAGTGCACGCCATCATGGGCCCAAACGGCTCTGGCAAGTCCACTCTCGCCAACACCTTGCTCGCCTCTCCTGAATACGAATTGGTGTCAGGCAAAATCTTTTTCCATGGTGAAGAGATCACCGAGTGGCCAACCGATGCTCGGGCTAAGGCTGGCATCTTCTTAGGTTTTCAGTACCCACAAGAAATTGCTGGCGTATCGGTCATTCAGTTCTTGCGTCAAGCACTCTCAGCGCGCAAAGGCATCGATCTTTCAGTACTTGAACTTCGACTGTCTGCAATGTCGTGGATGAAGCGACTTGGCATGGACTCAACGTTCGTCGATCGTTACCTCAACGAAGGTTTCTCGGGCGGCGAAAAGAAGCGCAACGAAATTATGCAGATGGCAATTCTTGAACCTGAAGTTGCCATTCTTGACGAAACCGACTCTGGCCTCGACATTGATGCATTGCGCATCGTTGCAGCCGGCATTCGCGAAGTTCGCAAGGAACGCCCGAAGATGGGCATCGTGTTGATTACCCACTATCAGCGTTTGCTCGATGAGTTGCAGCCAGACTTCGTGCACATCATGGTTGATGGTCGCATAGTGAAGTCGGGTGGAATGGAAATTGCCGAGGAGCTCGAGAAATCTGGCTACGAGGCGTACAAGGAATAACTGCCGCCGTGTCACTAGACGTCGCATCCATTCGCAAAGACTTCCCTGTCTTGCATCGAATGATCAATGACAAACCACTGGTGTATTTGGATAGCGCGAATACGTCACAAAAGCCGCAAGTTGTCATTGATGCGCTCTCCAACTTCATGGCCCATGGCTATGCGCCCATTAATCGCAGTGCCTATCAGTTGGCCGCAGAGGCAACCGATCTGTTTGAAGGAACTCGCACGGCGCTAGCCAAGTTCATTAATGCTCCTAAGGCTCACGAAGTTGTTTTCACAAAGAATGCAACCGAAGCACTGAACTTGGTCATTTTGTCGTGGGGCCGCGCAAACATGAAAGCCGGCGACACCGTGCTGCTTACGCACATGGAACACCATGCCAACATCGTGCCGTGGCACATGCTTGTGGCTGAGCGCGGAATTCAATTGCGTTGGATCCCACTCACCAGCGATGGTCAACTTGATCTATCGAATCTTGATTCATTGTTGCAAGACGTAAAAGTGTTTTCGTTTACGTCAATGTCAAACGTGTTGGGCACCATTAACCCAGTTCAACAACTGTGCGCCGCCGCGCACAAAGCTGGAGCGCTTGCCATTGTCGATGGCTGCCAATCAGTGCCACATCAACCAACCGATGTTCAAGCATGGGGCGCAGACTTTGTTGCATTTAGCTCGCACAAAATGTGCGGACCATCGGGTGTCGGTGTGTTGTGGGGTCGCGAAGCGCTTCTTGAAGAACTCCCTCCACTACTTGGCGGAGGCAACATGATTGCCGATGTTCGCCTGGATGGGTTCACCACCGCAGAATTACCGGCAAAGTTTGAAGCCGGAACTCCTGCAATTGCAGAAGTCATTGCACTAGGTGCAGCCGTAAAGTACCTCGAAAACCTAGGTATGGCCAACATTCGTCGGCATGAAATTGAGATGAGCACTTACGTGCTGAACTCACTGACCGAACGTTTTGGCGACGACATCACCATTCACGGACCAACGAACCCCGAACTTCGTGGCGCAACTTTTTCGTTCGCTTTCCGCGGCATTCACCCACACGACCTCAGCCAGGTGCTCGACCAATCAAACGTGTGCGTGCGTGCCGGTCACCACTGCGCCAAGCCGCTTATGCGCATCTTGGGAGCCAACGCCACTGCGCGTGCAAGCTTCTACTTGTACAACACCCAACAAGAGGCCGACATGCTGGCCGACGCGCTCGACAGTGCGTCAGATATCTTCTGAGTAGACCTAGGAGCACACATGGCCGGACTTGAAGACCTCTACCGAGAAATCATTCTTGATCACTACCGCACGCCTCGTAATCGTGGCGAACTTGATGCACCTGCAGTAAGCGCAGAAGGTCACAACCCATTGTGCGGCGACGAGATTCGCATTTTCGTCGATGTTCAAGATGGCATTGTCACCGATGTTCGCTTCAATGGTTCTGGTTGTTCAATCAGCCAAAGCTCGGCATCCATGATGACTTCAGCAATCAAAGGCAAGCCTGTTAATCAGGTGAAAGCAATCGTGAAGAAGTTCAAGTCCATGATGACCGTTGATGAAGACGAATCACCAGTAGATGAATCACTCAACCTCGGAGACTTAGAAGCGCTGCAAGGTGTGGTGAAGTTTCCAGTTCGCATTAAATGCGCAACGCTTGGCTGGAACACGTTGCTTGATGCGTTGACCACTGCTGGTCAATAGAACCAACTAGCCAACAAGGTTTGGTGCGGTTTTACCCGCAAGCACTGCAAGCGAATTCGTTGCCGCGGTATTTGCCATCGCTGTTCGCGTTTCAACAGTTGCCGAGCCCAAATGCGGAATAAGCACTGCATTATCAAGGCCAAGTAAACCTTCATGCACTTTCGGCTCGTTTTCGAACACGTCGAGTCCGGCACCAGCAATTGCATTACTGCGTAATGCGTTAGCCAACGCTGCTTCATCAACCACCGGGCCACGCGCAGTGTTAATGAGGTATGCAGATTTTTTCATTTTGCCAATGGTTTCGGCGTTCATCAAATGATGTGTCTCTGGCGAGTATGGGCAGTGCAGAGAAACGACATCGCTCGTTGCCAACAGCTCGTCCATTGACATGTGCTTGGCGTCGAGTTCTTTGGCAGTTGCGGCATCGAGAGGAGATCGCTTCGTGTACGCGATGGTCATGCCGAAGGCTTTTGCGCGACGTGCCACCGCTGCGCCGATCAATCCCATGCCAACAATGCCAAGTTGGCTCCCCTGAATGCCGAAACCCAGCATGTAAAACATCCCCCACTGCCACGGCTCTTGTTTGCGGATAACACGCTCGCCTTCGGCCAAGCGACGAGTCGACATCAAAATAAGCGCCATGGCAATGTCGGCTGTTGCCTCGGTAAGTACACCAGGCGTATTCGTCACCAACACATTGCGCTCTTTGCAGGCAGGCACATCGATGTTGTTGTAACCAACCGCAACGTTGGACACCACCTTCAGTTGCGGGCCAGCAGATTCCAACAATTCGGCGTCTACCTTTTCGGTAAGCAATGAAACGATGGCATCTGCGCCTTTTACACGCTTCAGCAACTCCTCGCGTGAAATCGAAACCGGTTCGTCCCATGAAACAACTTCGTGTTCGGCGCGCAATCGCTCAACCGCGACGCCAGGAATCTTGCCCGTAATGACTACTTTTGCCATGGTTATTGAGCAACCCAATTGCCGAACAAGTTCATGCCTTCTTGAATTTCTTGCTTGTCAATACCCGAAAACGCGAAGCGAACATAGTTGCGCTGTTCACCTGGCTGCGGCCGACCGAAGTGACGGCGCGTACAAAATGAAACGCCCGTTGCATGCAGAGCTTGTTCGGCAAACACGGCCAAATCGTCAATGCCCTTACGCTCCATTGCTTCGGTTACGTCTGGAAACAAATAGAACGCTGCTTCTGGCGAGTGGCAACTTACGCCAGGCATCGCGTTCAACATATTCACGGCAATGTCTCGACGCTCTTTCAACGTGTTCAACATTTTTGGAATTGCAGACTGATCTCCTCGCACACCTTCAACTCCGCCGTATTGCACGAAGTGCGTAGTGCACGACTCGTCGTTGGTGTTCAGCTTGGCAATCTGGTTTGCAAGTTCAGTCGGAGCAATCGCTGCACCCAAACGCCAACCAGTCATCGCGAACTTCTTCGAGAAGGTATACAAAATTACGGTTCGCTCAAGCATCCCTGGTAGTGATGCAATTGACTTCGACGTTCCCGAATAGCGCATTTCAAAATATGCTTCGTCCGACAACACCCACAGGTTGTGCTTAATGGCAATCTCGGCAACTGCTTCGCGTTCTGCATCGGTCGACTCGGCACCGATCGGGTTCTGCAAGTCGTTGTAAATAATTGCTTTGGTCTTTGAAGTAATTTGCGACTTCAAATGGTCAAGATCAATGTTGAATCCGGTTGATGACGGAATGTAGCGATACGACTTGGCAACACCACCGAAGTATTCGATCTGACTTTCATAAATTGGATAACCAGGGTTTGGATACAACACTTCCTCGCCCGGGTTCATCACTGTTTGAATGAACTTCGTAATTACGGGCTTGCCGCCAGGTTGCACAACAACATTGGCTGGTGCAAAGTTCAGTCCGCGACGACTACCGACATCTTCAGCGAGTGCTTCGCGCAACTGTGGAATTCCTGCAGCTGGGCAGTAACCCGTCTTGCCGTCTTTGATCGCTCTGTTCATTGCATCAACAACGTTTTGTGGAGTCGCAATGTTTAAGTCACCAAGGTGAAATGGAAAAATGCGATTTCCCTTTGCACCCCATTCGGCTGCGGCAAGTGAAACGGCAAATGCGGTCTCGGTTCCGAGTCGCTCTAAACGTTCTGCAAGTGCCATCGCTTTTCCCCCAGTAATACACATCTGATATATGACGTTCTTTACATTACATAAAGTTGTGAGCCCCAAAATACAGGGCTTTGACTAGAAGCCTTGGGGATCTAGTCGGCCAACAACGACTCAGGAGATGGCGCAACCACGGGGTTTCGCATGGTCAGCCATACACCGGTCAGCGCTACGACCAATGCCAACAATGCCAGCAGGCTCAGCCGCTCACCAAACAGGATGGCACTTTCAATTGCACTCAGCGCCGGCGTAAGGAAGAACAAGCTGCTCACTCGTGCCGCGGAATGTCGCGAGATGAGGAGCATCATCAACATCACTGCAGAAAGCGACAGCACTAACACCGACCACAGCAGTGCAAGGAGCAGTTCACCGTTCAGATGAAACTCCCACTTTTCGAACAGGCTCGATGCAACGAGCAAAACTGCGCCTGCAGAAACATATTGTGCTGCAGTTCCAGTTACAAGTGGCATGTCTTTTCCACGTGAGCGTTGCACCAACGTTCCGGTCGACATACCTATTACTGAAATAACCATTGCAATCAACGCTGGTTTCGTTACATCACCAAGTCCATCGCGCACTTTGTCAACCACAACAACGAGCACACCAGAAATTCCGAGGAGCACTCCTACCCATTGGCTCCGTCGTAGTTTCTCTTTCAAGATGATGCGACTTGCAACAGAAGTAATGACTGGATGCAGCCCCGCTATTAATGCGCTTAGACCAGATGGAAGCCCTTGCTTAATTGCATAGAACACGCCACCCAAATAAATGGCATGCATGCATATTCCAACAATTGCAGAAGTGGACCAAGAACCCCTTGCAAGTTTTGGAGCCTTCACCACTTTGGCTATGACATATAACAACACTGCCGCACAAAACATACGAACGGTAAGAAACGAAAGTGGTCCAGCATTACGCGTGCTGTAACGAGCAACCACAAAACCTGTGCTCCACAACGCCACAAATATCCACGGCGTTAACCGCTCAAACAATGGCGTTTTAGTTGTCATGCCGGCTGAATGAGGTCCCACGTGTTGCCATACACATCTTCAAAAACAGCAACTGTTCCGTACACCTCGCGACGCGGTTGTTCATGGAACTTCACTCCACGTGCTGTCCACTCAGCAAAATCGCGTTCGAAGTTGTCGGTCTGCAAAAAGAATCCCACTCGCCCACCAGTTTGATTACCCACACTGGTTAATTGTTGGTCGCCGTCTGCACGCGCAATGAGTAACGATGCGCCTTCTCCAGCAGACACCACAACCCAACGTTTACCACCGCCCATGTCGGTGTCTTCAACGAGCGTGAAACCCAGCTTGCCAACAAAGAATCCAATTGCTTCGTCGTATTCACGCGCCACATAGGTGACGAGGCCAAGGCGATTCATATTGGCTTACGAATGGATGGTGTTTTCCACCACGAACATGCGACGACGTCCGGAAACGTTTGACAATGAGTCGGCAACAACCGACTTACCAATTTCACTTGCATAGGCGGCTTCAAAATCGCTTTGGGTATCGAACCACAGTTCGGACACACCATCTGGGTCGCCTTCTGCTGGGTTTTCCACCAGATTGAAAACGCCCTTACGCAGGTTTGGCAATTGCTTTGCCAGCGGTGCGTGCTGCTTCAACCACCAATCGGCAAACTGTTCGTGTGTTGCACCCTCTGCACGAGTGAGCAAGATGATCGCTTTGAAACTCATGAAGGCTTCTTGGTGCGAGCGAATGGACGACCGCCAACTGCCAATGCAACGCTGACCACAATTTCATGCGCCATTGGCGCATCGCCGATACACACTTCAATCGAGTCCATTTCATTGAATGACCAGATGTCGTCTTTGTTCGTAATTGGAATGGTCAGCGATGCACCCGGACCAGCAACCTTCTTTGTCGAAGGAATGATGTCATCACCCTTAATAACCACCTTGCGCACAGGGGCACCAAAGCGTGGATGAATCAATGCCGCAGCATGTTCAATTTCACCGGCAGTTCCCACAATTGCACCCTTGCCATATGCGGTTACTTCACTTGCATCTACGCCCAAGGCAGCAAGCGCGCGCTCAGCGAGTAGGCCAGAAATTTCAGCTCCCATTGCTTCCAAAATGATGAGGTCGTTGTGTCGCTTTCCAACAAGCGGATTATCAATAACCGCGCTGGCAACCGCCTTGCGAACGATACGACCCGTAGGTTCGCCAAGTTCGGCCTGAATATCTTCACATGTAGTAACTATTTTGCGAATGTCCATGCACTGAAACTATCAGCACCACTAGTTCAATCAGGAGTGCTCAGGCTTTTTCTAATTTTGCTAAATGCTGTTCCGAAGGCCTTGATTTCGTTCTCGCTCAAATGATCAATCAGCCTGTTGCGCACACTCTTTACATGTGCGGGCGCAATTTTTTTAAGAAACGTATACCCCTTATCCGTGAGGTGGGCATATGCCGTTCGACGATCCGCTTCATCGGAAACGCGCTCAACGAACTTCGCTTTCACGACACCCTCCATACGTCGTGTAAGTCCACTACGTGAAAGACGAAGTATTTCTGCCAACTCGCACAATTGCATGCGATGCTCGGGGGCTTCTGACAGCATCGCCAGCAATTGATAGTCACCTGTATCGATACCAAATTGGTCAAGGTCAGATTCGATCACCCGGTGCAGCTCTGCAGCCGTGGTAACGAACCCGCGCCAAGCCTTCATTTCGGCTTCGTTTAGCCACTTTGCGTTTGACACATTGTCACCTTACCGTAATAGTTGCGCTCGCAACTACTTTTGCCCTATAGTTGTTATCGCAACGGTCTCCGACCTGGAGGCGTTTCATCTACAAGGAGAAAATCAATGAATGCAGTAATGCTCGTGGGCAGAATTCTGTTTGCCTTCATGTTCGTAATGAGCGGATTCAATCATCTCGCCAAGGCAGAGGCAATGGCCGGATACGCCGCCTACAAGAAAGTTCCAGCTCCTAAGTTGGCAAACCTTCTTTCAGGAGTCCTCATGGTTCTTGGTGGACTTTCGATCATCCTTGGTGTCTACGCAGACCTCGGCGCCGTCGTATTGGCAGTGTTGCTCGTTGCAATGGCAGTGAAGATGCACGACTTCTGGAACGCACAAGGCGAAGCAAAGCAGCCAGAAATGATCGGCTTCATGAAGAACATCTCCATGGCCGGTGGCGCATTGTTCATGTTCGCTTATGCAGCAACTGCAGATTCGAACATTGGACCAGCACTTGGCAAGAGCCTTTGGCATTTAGCTCGCTAAATGCCTTCGCGGCTTAGCCGCATATGAATTAGAAAAGGGCGGCCCACTCGGGTCGCCCTTTTTGCTACTTCAGGTTCAACCACTCTTCTTCGCCGCGGCCAAGTTCTGTCAAACGTTTCTTCACGGACAGCGGAACCTCAACGAAGTTTCCTTCTTTCACCTTTGCAGCCAATGCACCGTTTTCATCCCACATGTGGCAAGTGTTAATCGTGCCTGCAAATTGCCTGCGTCGTTGCTCTTCGAAGTTGCCTTCTTCAACTGCGCTTGCTTCTCCCGAGCTAGAAGCAGCAACACGCATTGACCATCCAGCCTGAATTGCAACCGGCGCCATTGCCGACAACAACGCAGTGATGTGCGTGCACCCGCGTGCTCCCGCAAACAGTTCTTTCACTTTCGCATTGAACCCGCGTGCGATCGACATTCCCTCAAGCTTTTTGTAGTGGTCGGTGATGTGCGTGCACTCAAGATGTGGATGTTCATGAAACGTTGCCGATGCCTTTTCAATCAAGAATGTCGGGTACACAATTTCAAGATCCACAATCATGTGATGCAACCACAATGGCTGCTCGTCACCCTTCAAATACAGGCCAGCCGGTTTTTCATCCACCACTACCCCGCGAATCATCAGGCGGTCTTCGGCCATTCGGAATGCACGAACCTCGTAACGACGTGTATGAATTAATGGAAATTCTGGGTTTTCAGGGAACATGATCTGCGCTGACATGAGCGCAACGCTAACCAACTAACCTGCGCATATGACTAACGAAGAGCTCATCAAAACCGTTTGCCCAATCCTGAATGACAATGGCTGGAAGTACTACTTCACTCCACATGCCATTGAAGTAAGCAAGTCAATGGGGTTAAAGGGAATGGAGTTTTACGTTGCGGGACGCGGCGGATGCATGGGCGACTGCGCAGGCACTGTGGTTGCAGCAGCATTTGGCTATTTCAACCCGATCATCATCAACGCAGCATGGAGCCTTGCCACGGCAAAGCAACCTGCACGTGTAATTGGTGATGCACACTACGAAGTTGCAGCACACTTGGGCCGCGAAAAGCTCGCGGACCTGCCAAGTCTCATCGAGTTCACTGCTGCAATGGAAAAGGTGTTCAACGCTGCAGACCCTGATGGTCTTGCACTGTTTGCAGCCTTTAAGTCCATGCAATTAGCCGAAGACATTCCTGGTCGCGCCATGCAACTCGCAGCTTCACTTCGTGAGTTCCGTGGTTCAGCACACCTCATTGCAATTCGCGCTGTTGGTCTTACTTCCAAACAAGCTCACTATGTGAAGCGACCAAATGATGTGAAGGGTTTCGGTTGGGGCGAAGACGACGCTCCGGTGGTTGACGATCAAGTTCGCGCGCTCATGGTGCAAGCTGAAAACCTCACCGACGCATTGTGCATACCTGCCTATTCAGTTTTGAATGACGCAGAGCGCAAGGCATTGGTTGACGGAACCAAGGCTTTCGAAGCAGCTCTGAAGTAGTTCATGGCGCTTCCGCTTACGCCTGTAACGCTTCGCGGAAACAGAGTTCGGCTAGAACCACTTTCACTCACGCATGCTGAAGGTTTACGGATAGCCGCAACAGAATCGCGTGAGTCGTTTCGCTACACATGGGTGCCTGAACCAAACAAATCAGATGTAGTGCGATATATCGAAAGCGCGCTTAGTGCGCACACTGCTGGCACAGCTCTCCCCTTTGCAACAATTCGCACCGACACCGAAACCGTTGTTGGTTCAACACGCTTTATGTCTGCTGAGTACTGGTCATCTCCTGACGGCAAACCCTCCGACTCAGTGCGACCGAACGCAATTGAGATCGGCTCAACATGGTTGAGTGTTTCTGCACAACGAACGTTTGTGAATACCGAAGCAAAGTTGCTCATGATGTCGTACGCATTTGAGCAACTAGACGTGGACCGGTTGTTCTTTAAAACCGACGCGCGAAATGCCGCTTCACTAGCAAACATTGAACGCGTTGGTGCGAAATTTGAAGGAATTCTTCGCCACAACATGTATTCGGTAGATGGCGCAAACGACGGTTATCGAGACTCTGCCTATTATTCGTTGCTTCACGACGAATGGCCAGAAGCTAAAGCGTCGTTGCTTACACGACTTCGCGATTGAGGTACTCGGCTAGATTTGCCCCGTGGCTTCGTCTGAAAAATTGCGCGTCGGCGAGGCAATTATTGATCTGCTCGTTCGTGAATACGGCGTGGACACTGTGTTTGGAATACCAGGGGTACACAACATCGAACTTTTCCGCGGGCTTCACCGTTCGGGAGTCCGTGTAGTTGCGCCGCGCCACGAACAAGGCGCTGGGTTTATGGCCGATGGTTGGTCAATCGCAACGGGCAAACCGGGAGTGTGTGCGCTCATCTCTGGGCCAGGTCTGACCAACGCAATTACACCAATTGCTCAGGCGTATCACGACTCTCGCCCAATGCTTGTTCTTGCCAGCACCACACCCACTGACGCACTTGGCAAAAAGTTTGGCCCGCTGCATGACCTCGATGATCAATCAGCAGTTGTTCGCACGGTGACAGCATTCAGCGAAACCGTTACCGACCCAACGAAACTTCCAGCGCTCATTGAACGAGCATGGAATGTATTTACTTCCAACCGTCCGCGTCCTGTGCATATCGCCATTCCCACCGATGTACTCGAACAATTTGTAGAACCATTTACACGCGTAACCATCCAGTCATCGCTACCTAAACCGAATGAATCCGATGTCCGCCGTGCCGCACAACTACTGGCAGGCGCAAAACGCCCCATGATCATTGCCGGGGGTGGCGCAATCAATACTGGATCAGCTCTAGCCACTATCGCTACGGCCATCGACTCGCCGATCGTGCTCACTGGAAATGCAAAGGGCGTTGTGCCATCAACACATGCATTGTGTGTTGGATCGGCGCTTGTTATTCAACGCGTACAAGAAGAGATTGAGCAGTCTGACGTGGTGTTGATTGCAGGGTCAGAGCTTTCCGATGCCGACTTATACAACGGTGGTCGTGCACTGCAGTTCACTGGAAAAGTGATCCGCATTGACATTGATGCAGAGCAAATGCAACGTCGTGCTCATCCTGATATTTCCTTGCTCGGTGATTCAAACTTCACTGTCACTGCACTTGCTCAGGAATTAAACAATCTTGGAGTTTCATCGTCGAATAGCGGATCTGCTCGTGCCACGAATTTGCGAATGTCGGCACGTGCAGGCGTGCGTCAAGACTTACTTCCATGGATTGATGCAATTGAGCAGGTAATGCCTGAAGGAACTGTCGTTGCTCTGGACTCCACGCAACTTGCATACGCCGCACATACCGTCATGGCCTGCGACACGCCCCGATCGTGGCTTGCGCCATTTGGCTTCGGCACTCTCGGCTGCGCATTACCAATGGCAATCGGTGCTGCGATAGCAAGTCCAACAGTGCCAATGCTCGCAATTGTGGGTGATGGTGGCTGGTTATTCACTATTGCTGAAATGGCGGCAGCAATTGATGAAGGTGTGGACGTGGTGCTGGTGTTGTGGGATAACCGCGGATACGGGCAAATTCGCGAGTCATTTGACGATGTTCAAGCGCCACGCATGGGAGTTGATGTTTCATCGCACGACCCATCTGCAATTGCCCGAGGGTTCGGCTGGAATGCAATTGATGTAAACACCATCGAAGCGTTTTCAACTGCACTTTCAGAAGCTTTCGAAAATCGCGGTGCGCATTTCATTCGCATCTCCGTTTCGTAACTTATGGCAATCCGACGTTCTATAGGTGGAAGTTTCCGCTCGGTATGGCTAGCCGTCATGGTGTCGAGTGCTGGCGATGGAATGTTCCTCACTGCGTTTCCACTCCTCGCAGCAATCCTCACCCGCGACCCAGTGCTTATTGCTGGAGTAACCATTGCCTCGCGGCTGCCCTGGCTCATGTTCTCACTGTTTACGGGCGCTCTTGCCGATCGCATGGACCGCCGCAAGTTGATGATCGGCGCCGACCTCATTCGTCTCGTCATAGTTGGGCTTCTTGGCGCCGCGATCCTTACAGACACCGTAAATATTTGGATGCTGTATGCCTCGGCATTCATGTTGGGAAGTTGCGAAACACTGCATGTAAATGCGGCACAAGGTCTTATTCCCGCAATCGTGAAGCCCGAAGACTTACTAGAGGCAAACGCACGTTTTTCTAGTGGGCAAATTGTCGCTGCCCAATTCATTGGCCCACCGCTTGGCGTTGTCATGTTCAATGCTTCAATGTCACTTCCGTTTCTTGCAGATGCCGTCACGTTTGCTGGCTCTGCAGCACTGATTGCAACAGTTCCCAATGAACACGCCGTTGAGCCACCGACAACAAAGATTTTTGCCGACATCAAAGAAGGTCTTCGCTACACGCGAGACACGCTGTCACTTCGCCGTCTCACCGAAATTCTTGCCGTCATTAACTTCTTCTATTTCGCTGCCAACTCATTGCTGGTGCTGTACAACGAAGATTTACTCGGAGGAAATAAAGCCACATTCACGGCGTTGTCGGTTGGCGCCGCTTCGGGAACCGTTGCAAGCCGGTTCTTCCTTGAAAAAATCACTCACCGCTTGGGTACTACTCGAACACTTGAAGTTTCGCTTTGGGCGTGGGCAGCTGCAACCGTCGGCCTTGCAATTGCAACAAACCCACTCATGGCAATCACCAGCCATGTGATTCTTGGCATTGGGTCTGGGTGGTGGATCGCATTGAACACCACCCTCCGCCAGCAAATCACTCCTACGCGAATGCTTGGACGAATGAACGCAGTTTCGCGCACAGTCACATGGGGAATAGTTCCGTTTGGAGCTTTATTTGGCGGAATCATGGCAAGAATTTTTGGACTGCGTGGTCCATTCATCATTTCTGCAATTGTCATGGTTTCATCCGCAGTATTTTCACGGCAACTACTGAAGCCAGTTCGTGAAGCAGTAAAAAACCTTCAGCAATAAATAAGCCTCATTGATGCGAGCAACCATGCTTGACTGATGTCATGCGTTTGTTGCCAAAATTGAACCAAACGCGCAAAGGAATTCTCCTTGCCACCTGGGGTCTTTTTGCTGGGCTTTCCTTGCTGCTCGTTACGGCTGGCGTATTCAGCACCCTTGTTGGTATTCGCGCAGAACTCAAACACCTCCCCACTCTTGTAAGCGGCGGAATTACCACCGCCTACTACGCCGGATTCTTAATTGGTTCGCGGTACACACTTCGTTCACTTGCCCAGGTTGGGCATATTCGCGTGTATGCAGCTCTTGCCTCGCTGCTCAGCGCATCTGTGCTGATGAGTGGTGTTTTCAATTCTCCACTTGTATGGATCATCATGCGAAGTAGCACTGGGTTTTGTTACGCCGGCTTATATGTAGTCGCCGAATCATGGCTAAATGGACTTGCAGCAAATACATTCCGCGGGCGACTGCTTGCCGTGTACAACGTGGTTACTGTTGGCGCTTATGGAGCCGGTCAACTCCTGGTATTTAATTTCGATGCACGACATCTCACCGGATTTGCATTTGCTGCGATGATTGCTTCGCTTGCAGTGATCCCCGTTGCATTGTCAGAACAAGCTGCAACGCCAAATGTTGATAACAACGAGCACATCACGCTTCGCGAACTTGCTCGTGTGGTGCCAACCGGAGTTGGAACCATTTTGCTCGTCGGTCTTGCGCACGGTGGCATGCTCGGAATGGCTGTTATCTATGCAACTCGCGAAGGACTCAGTGTTGGTCGAATTGGCGTGCTTGTCGCTGCTGTTCAACTTGGTGGAATGGCACTTACATGGCCGATCTCTTCTGCCTCTGACGATATTGATCGTCGAGTCATCGGCTTGCTCATCACACTCGGCGCGATTGTCATGGGTGTTGCCATGTTGTATCAACCTGCAAGCAGTAACTGGACCATCGTGTTGCTATTCATCATTGGTGGCTTCAGTTTCCCGCTGTATGCAGTAGCTGGCGCATACACAAATGACTGGGTGTCACCAGAACAAATGGGCGCCGCCGCTTCTCAGCTAGTCACGCTGTACGGACTCGGCGCAATGATCGGCCCACTTGCAGCAGCACCTTTTCTCGATATTTTGGGATCAAACGGCTACGCCTGGTCAATCATTACGTTCCACGCAACAGTGCTGCTCTTCCTTGTGTATCGCATTCGCGCGTGGCATGCACCCGTCACCACAAAACACTGGGATGATGTGTCATTCCATGGTCGGGCTTTCTTCGTGCCTGCAACGATCGTTTCCCTTGGCGTGTCTAAGCGATCTAAACCAAAAAACTTGCAGTAACCGTCACGCTCTTCGAGGTTTACCGATTCGAACCGACACACCGGGCGAAAACATTACGTGCGCTTCACCCGTTGGAGCCGACAGCCCTGCAGCGGTTACCAAGTTGTCGTTGAGCGTGTCAATGCTTGCCGAATACAACTCCCACTGTTCATGATCAACCGGCGCATACCGAAGCCGACCTTTAAAGCCCTTCGAATACAAACCCCACCTGGCTGAAAGAAAATGTGCCAACTCGCCAGGCTCTTCGATTCTTTCCCCAATTGTCAATTCAATACGCGACGAGGACTTTGATGGCCAGCGTCGAGTTACCGAAGTCAAGAGTTTTGCTTCAGTCTTTTTATGTGAAGCCTTACCCCAGCAATACGGAATGAAATACGTTGCGCGTGCAAAAAATGCAGGAATCAACCTGTTCACATCGAGAGAAAAGAACCACACGCCGGGAACCCCGTTTCTCTTCACATACGTTCGCACATTCACTTCGGGAAATGATCCGAAATACGGAACTGGAGGAATGAACGGAAACGAAATGTTGCGCATCGAAAATGGAATGAGCCCCACCCAAGCGCTTCCTTCAAATGTGTCGACTTCAATACCTTCGGGAAGAAGCGCCTGCACCTCATGCGGGTCATAGCGCCAATGAATATAAGCAAGGTCTCGCCATTGCTGCTTCATCACCGGATGCTTTACGGGATTGGGGCAAACCACATGTGACACAAGCCGAACACTACGCATGGGCATCGCGATATGCACTGTTGTACGGTGAACTCATGGCCAGATACGTAACAACTATTCCAAGTTCGCTCACCCAACAAGAAGCGTTTGCCTACATGGCAGACCTTCACAACTTTGCCAAGTGGGACAAGGGTGTTGTAAAGGTTGTGCAAGTACAAGGCTCTGGCGCTGGTCTTGGAACCATTTTTGACGTGACAGTAAAAGGTTTTGGAAAGTCCACTTCCACATTGCGCTACACCACCACCGAATACGACGAGTTCTCAAACATTTTGGTGCGCGGTGTTAACACCCTCTTTACGTCAATTGATCGCGTCACGGTCAATAAAACCGACACTGGGTGCGAAGTAATTTACGACGCAACATTGACTGCGAATTGGATCATTGCACCAATGAATTTGCTGTTAGGAAAAGTGTTTAACAAAATTGGCGACACCGCTACACGCGGACTTCGTAAAGTGCTCGCCTAACTACGGGCAGCCAAGTCCATTTAAGTTCGCGCATTCGCGACATAGCCAAACTGCACCATCCGAAGTTTTCCACTCCGTTGCATACGGAGAACCGCACGATGCACATACTTCCTTTTCGGTTTCCACGAAAAGAGAGTAACGCATCTACAATCTCTGCATGACAATTCATGGTGTTACTACATATCTTTGGTTTGACAACGAAGCTCTTGAAGCAGCCGAGTTCTATACGTCACTGTTTCCGAATAGCAAAATGAAGAATGTTTCGTATTACCAAGATGGTGCACCGAAGCCCGAAGGTTCAGTCCTCGTAGTTGAATTCGAAATTTTTGGTCGCGAATTTGCCGCCCTTAATGCCAGCCCACAATTCCCGCACTCGGAAGCAGTCTCGTTCCAAGTTGCATGCGAAACACAAGAGGAAATTGACCGCATTTGGAATGCGCTCATTGCTGACGGTGGTGCAGAAAGTCAATGTGGTTGGTGCAAAGACCGGTTTGGTGTGAGCTGGCAGGTCATTGCCACGCAACTTGGCGAATTCCTCGGTAGTAGCGACCCAGCGAAATCAAAAAAGGCATGGGAAGCAATGATGCAGATGACGAAAATCGTCATCGCAGATCTCAGCTAACAAACACCACTTCTGCGGAGAGACTCGTTCCGCCTACCGCTCGCGGTGTTCGCTGCCAATTCCAGTAAAAGTTCGTGTGAGCAATGACTTGCTCTGCACTCAGCGGTGGCGTTGCCCA